>JAEUJR010000166.1 GCA_016793585.1 Archangium sp. | reverse complement strand
CGAGCTTCTCCTTCAGCGCCTGCGAGCGGACGTTCTTCGCCACGTTCAGCGAGCGCTGATCGGTCGACTCGGCGATGGCCTTCTCCCAGCGCTGACGAATCTCGGCGTCGGCCATGAGACCGAGCGACTCGAGGGTCGGCGTGAGAATGCGCAGGTCGCGATCCGACAGCGAAGGCACCAGCGCCGCCATGATGGCCGGCGTGAGACCCACGTCCTTCGGCAGACGGCCCACCACGTCCTTGTAGGCGAGACGCTGCGTCTCGATGGCCTCGCAGATCTCGACCTCCGACAGCCCGTCGAAGCGGTCCTTCTTCTCGAGCTTGAGCTCGCCCAGGCCCACCGTGCGGTGGCCGCCCTCGGCCTGCTTCTGCTTCCAGCCGAGCACCTCGAAGAAGCGCTGCGACTTCGGCTTGTAGCCAGCCTTGCGGGCGATCGCCTTGATGGTCTCCTTGAAGCCGGCCTTCACGAGGCCCTCGAGCAGCTGGGGGT
Source organism: Archangium sp. (assembly GCA_016793585.1). Next base: position 4,302 of record JAEUJR010000166.1, on the reverse strand, counting down.
TCGCCTCGCGGTACTCGAGCCACTTCTGGGCAGCGCGCTTCCAGCGGCCCATCGGCGCCTTCTTCGACGCAGGGTCACCAAAGCCGGCCTTGCGGTTGAGCTTGGTGATCTCGTCGGTCTCGAGCAGCTCGGCGACGCGCAGCACGGCCTTCGGCGTCATCATGCGCTGCGACTTCTTCTCGTAGAACAGCAGCATCGCCTCGCCGATGCGGCGGAAGTCGTCGTCGACGAACGCAACCGAGCCGTCGTCGTCCTTCACAGGCTGGCCCGAGCGGTTCTGCACGAGCATGAGGGCCGCCGCCGCGACCTTGAGGTCACGCCAGTCGGTCTCCTTGAGCGCGTAGCTCGCGAAGTGCGCGAACAGATCCTGGTTGAGGGCGTAGATCTCGAGGAGGCGCGTGTAGAGGCGGTCGGCCGCCGTCACATGCAGGCCGGGCTTCACTTCCTTCGCGCCACGCGGCAGCGGCGTGCCCTTCTTCGGGCGCATCTGCCAGGTACCTGCGACCTCGATGCCGGGGCGGTTGTGCCAGAGGTGCGCCGAGCTCGAGAGAATGAGATCGAGCAGCTTCTCAGCAGGGCCCATCTGGGCCTCAGGGAGCGGGTTGCGTGCGTTGGCCATGGCGTCATCCTCTTTCGTTACGGGATGAACGCCATGACTTTCGGCGCGACCTTCACTGACTGCGCGACGTCACTGCGCGTCCTTTTCTCCGTCGAAGTAGCCGACCTGGGTGTCCTTCTTGAACAGGAAGCGCTGGCCAGCGGGCGGCGCGCCGACTGCCGAAGCCACCTTGCCCGAGTCGGGGTACTCGACGACGTCGACGCCTTTGCCCACCGAGAGCCCCACGTAGATGAAGTCAGCGCTGCCGTCGTTGATGAGCTGATGCGCGCCGTTGCCCGGCTCGAAGGTGATCCAGTCTCCGGGGCCGATGGCGGTCAGGCCTTCGGGCGTGCGCACCTTCGCGGTGCCTGAGACGACGAAGAGCGACTCCTCGGTGACGTGGTGCATGTGAAAGGGGAAGGACTTCTTGCCGGGCGGCAGACGCCACAGGCTCGCGCCCAGCGCCGAGTTCGTCAGCGACTTCTTCTGCTGCGAGAACGCGCCCTGGTTCATTGCATCGGCCCACGGCACGTCGTTCGTCTTCACGATCTTCACAAGAGCTCCTCAGAAAGCGGGTGTGCGTGGTTCCTGCCACGGGGCTCTGGAGGCGTCATCATGAACGCTCCGCTGCCGAGGCTCACCCAGCTGTCCAACTGCGCCGGCTGCGCCGCCAAGCTTCGCCCCGATGTGCTGCACGAGGTGCTGGCGGGCATCTCGAACACGAAGGTGAAGAACGCGCTGGTCGGCTTCGAGACGAGCGATGACGCGGCCGTCTACAAGCTCAAGCCCGATCTCGCGGTGGTCGAGACGGTCGACTTCTTCCCCCCGGTGCTCGACGACCCGTTCGCGTACGGCCAGATCGCGGCGGCGAACGCGATGAGCGACATCTGGGCGATGGGCGGTCAGGCGATCTTCGCGTTGAACATCGTCGCGTTCCCGAAGGAGCTGCCGATCGAGATCCTCCACGAGATTCTCGCGGGCGGCGCGTCGAAGGCCAAAGAGGCCGGTATTCCGATTCTCGGCGGTCACTCGGTGCAGTCTCCCGAGCCGAAGTACGGCATGGCCGTGACGGGCGTGATTCACCCGAAGAAGATCCTCACCAACGCGGGCGGCAAGCCCGGAGACGTGCTCATTCTCACCAAGCCCATCGGCACCGGTATCGCGACGACGGCGCTCAAGCGCGGGCTCGCGTCGAAGGAGCTGGTGAAGCGCGTGACGAAGCAGATGGCGACGCTCAACAAGACGGCGGGCGAGGTGTTCGCGAGCGGCAAGTTCAAGGTGAACGCGCTCACCGACGTGACGGGGTTCGGCCTGCTGGGCCACGGGCTCGAGCTGGCGCGAGGCGCGAAGCTGCGCGCGGTGATCGAGCTCGAGAACGTGCCGCTGTTGCCCGAGATCGCGAACCTGTCGGAGCAGGGCGTGGTGCCGGGTGGAACGAAGACGAACCTCGAGCACGCGTCGAAGGGCGTCGTCTTTCCCGATGGCCTGCCCGACGCGATCAAGCACGTGCTCGCAGATGCGCAGACGAACGGTGGCCTGCTCGCTGCGGTGCCGTCGAAAGACGCCGCGAAGGCCCTGCGCCTGCTGGCTGCGAAGAAGCTCGACGCCTGGCCGATCGGCTGGCTCGAGAAGGGCAGGCCGGGGCTGACGGTCGGCTGAGACTGCTTACTCGTAAGGCATGTTCCGCTGCCCGTCGTGTGGTGCCTTCAATCGTGTTGCTCCCGGTCACGCAGGAACGCCGACGTGTGGCCGCTGCAAGCGCGATCTCGACGTGTCGGGAAAGCCGCAGGAGGTCGACGCGGAGTCGTACACGCGCGCGATCACCAACTCGCCGGTACCCGTGGTCGTCGACTTCTGGGCGCCGTGGTGCGGGCCATGCCGAATGGCCGCGCCGATTCTCGAGAAGGTCGGCCAGGAGCTCGCGGGCAAGGCGCTGGTGATCAAGGTGAACACCGACGATCACCCGCAGCCGTCGGCGCAGCTGGGCATTCGCGGCATTCCCACGTTCATCGTCTTCAAGGACGGCCGCGAGGTCGCGCGCCAATCGGGCGTGCTTCCAGCCCCGGCGATGCAGCAATGGGTGTCGGCCTCGATTCGCTGAAGCGAAGGTTCGTGCCAGATTCACGGCGTGGCCCAGACGCGACTGTCGACGCAGTTGGACGAGACTGGCTCGCCGCTTCGGTGTCAGCTGCTGGTCGTCGATGGGCCCGATGCGGGGCGTGCGGTGCCCCTCGACGTGCCACGCGTCGCAGGCACGGCCGCCTCGGTCGATCTCCAGCTCACCGATGATCGCGTCTCGTCGAAGCACGTGCGCATCACGCCGATCGACGCCCGGTTCCTCGTGAAGGATCTCGAGAGCACGAACGGCACCTTCTTCGAGGGCTCGAAGGTGCAGGAACTCGAGGTCTCTCCCGGTGCGTCGCTGAAGCTGGGCCGCACCACGTTGCGCATCGAGCCACAACCACGCCCGCTCGACGTGCGCCCGAGCGCCGCCCGACGGTTCGGAGAGCTCGTCGGTGAGAGCCTCGCGATGCGCGAGATCTTCGCCGTGCTCGAGCTCGCCGCGCAGAGCGACGCGACGGTGCTCGTCACGGGAGAGACGGGTACGGGCAAGGAGCTGATCGCGCGTGCGCTCCACGAGGCGAGCACGAGACGAAAAGGTCCCTTCGTCGCGATCGATTGCGGCGCGCTGCCCGAGAGCCTGCTCGACAGTGAACTGTTCGGGCACGTGAAGGGCGCGTTCACTGGAGCGCAGGCCGATCGCAAAGGCGCCTTCCTGCGCGCCGATGGAGGCACGCTCTTTCTCGACGAGCTCGGGCGCGTCAGCGCGGCGGTGCAGGCGAAGCTGCTGCGCGTTCTCGAAGAACGAAAGGTGAAGCCAGTCGGGGCCGATTCGGAGCGGCCGGTCGACGTGCGGGTGATCGCCGCCACGCCTGCCGACTTGAGCGCCTCCATCGCGAGCGGCGCCTTCCGCTCAGACCTCTACTACCGGCTCTCGGTGCTCGCGTTCGAGCTGCCGCCACTGCGAAGTCGAAGAGAAGACATTCCGCTGATCGTCGGAGAGCTCCTGCGCCACCGCGGGCTCGAGGTTGACGGCATCGAAGGCCCCAACCTCGATCGCCTCAAGAGTCACCGCTGGCCGGGCAACGTGCGTGAGCTGCGAAAAGTGATCGATCGCGCGCTCGTCTTGTCGCCCGGGGCCCGCCTGTACGGGGAGCTGAAGATCTCGCTCGAGGCCTCCGTCGGCATGGGCGAGGTGCTCGGTGTGAGAACCGATCTTCCGTACAAGGAGTCGAAGGAGGCGGTGCTCGAGGTCTTCGAGCGCACCTACCTGAGGGATCTGATGGCGAGACATCGCGACAACCTCTCGGCTGCGGCGCGTGAAGCTGGCGTCGATCGAAAACACTGGCGCACGCTGCTCAAGAAGCACGATCTCTTCGACGGGCCGGACGAAGACTGATGCTCGCGCTCCTGGCGACGATGGTGGTGGGCGCGACGGACGGCGGCATCACCGCGTTTGGCTCTCCGAAGGACGCGTTCGCGCACGTGCTCGCGTCGCGGCCGCAGATTCTCGGCGTGGGCGAGTACCACGAGCTGAAGGGCGCTCCGAAGGTGCCGAGCGCGATCAAGCACTTCATGAACGAAGCGCTGCCAGTGCTGGACGGTGGCGCGACGTCGCTCATCGTCGAGACGTGGATGCTCAA
>JAEUJR010000130.1 GCA_016793585.1 Archangium sp. | reverse complement strand
CTCTGGGCGCCTCGGTCGGCAACGACACGTCGAGAAAGCGGCCGCCCTTGCCGTCGTAGTTGCGGTACGCGCGAAACGCCCAGTAGGCCGGTGAGTTCTCGGGTGGGTACGTCCAGTAGAAGGCCGAGTAGAGCCCGTTCTGCCCGAAGCGGCCGAGGGCCTCGGCGAGGGCGAGGCCTCCCGACATGTGGCGCTCTGCGCCAAAATTATACTCACCAATCGATAGCTTGAGCCCTGGATAATATTTGTCGACCCACTCCTGCATGCGAGGAATGAGGCGCACCGGCTCCTTCACGTACGACTCGTCGAGATAACGCGGGTCCCACAAGGAGCGCACCGAACGAATGCGCAAGGCGTTGGTGTCGGGGTCGGTCTGGCCATCGGCGCCGACGCCCAGGCCCTTCGCCTGCGGGTAGTAGTGCAGGTCGAGCACGTCGAGCACCCGCACGCCGGTCTTCTCTTCGTGGGCCTTGAGCTTCTGCAGGTACCACTCGATGAGCGGCTGGTCGTCGTGGGCGCGGCGGTCGGGCTTCACGTTGAACCCGGCCTGCGCGTCAGCGGCAGAATAGAAGTACCCGGGCCAGCCCCACTCGGCGGGGCCCGCGATGAGCGCGTCGGGGTCGGCCTTTCGAATCGCGGTGCCGTAGGCGATGGTCTTCTCGAGCAGCTCGTCGTAGGTGACGGCGTTCGGGTGCACGTCGCGGTGCGTGTCGTTCCACAGCGCGGGCTCGTTATCGAGAATGTACTGGTGCACGAGCCGGCCGCGGGCCGCCGACGCCTTCTGAATCTCGGCGACCCAGGCCGCGATGAACGCCGGCTGGAGCGCAATGCTGGTACGGCTCGGCGCTCCAGCGCGAATGGGTTTTCCATTCTTGCCAACGCCGTTGCCATATTTGGGGTTCTCGGGGCACACCTGCTCCTGGGCGCCGTAGTCGGCCACGGGGTACGCGGCCGACGTCGTGTCCTTCGCGACCCAGCCGAGCATCGGCACGGTGAGCGCCGACTTGAGGCCGCGGTCTCGGTTCACCTCGAGGAACGTCTGCCACACGCGCTCCCGGCCATGGCCGTACGACGTGTTCATGAAGAAGTAGTCGGCGGCGCTGTTCCACGCGTTGCCGAGCTCCCAGTTGTAGCGGCTGGTGGGGTTGCCGCCCCAGCGCCGCGCGGTGGTGCCGAGGTCGAACTGATGCGACGTGTCCTTCTCGCGGTAGGCGCTGTACGCGATGCCATAGATGAGCGGGCTGATGACGCGGCCGTCAGCTTTGCAATCGACGGCGAGCGCCGCGGGGTAGCCCGGCGTCTCGAGCAGGGCCTGCGCGGCCTGCACCTGATCGGCGTCGGCTGCGGTCAACCCGAGGTGGTCGACCTCGACGATGCCCGACGCCGGCAGCGCCTTGTGGGCCCGCAGCACCACGCGGGTGAAGGGCACGAGCGTGGGGTCGAGCTCACGCATCGGCACGAACACCTCGAACCAGCCACCGTCGAGCGCGCGCACGTGGGCGGCGGTCACCTTCACGCGGGGGAAGATGTCGACCGACTCGGAGTCGACGCGCAGCTCGAGGAACTCGTGGGGCGCCAACGGGGCGCGTACGTGCAACGTCACGCCACCGAACGTTCCCTTCAAGTGGTAGCGCGTGAGAATCCACCCGGCGTAGTTCGACATGATGAGCCGCTCGGGCGCGCCCAGCTTCGGCGCGTGGTCGGCCCAGCCGTGGTCTTCCCACTCGCCCTTGAGGCCCCCTTCGTAGATGGGCTCGACGATGGCTGGCGCGGGGGCGGTGCGCTGTGGAAGGGCAGGCCCTGCCTGTGCGGGCGTGCTGTGACAGCTCGAGAGCAACAGCAGCGCGGTGAACACTCGCATCATGAGGAGCGGTGTACTCCACCCGGCGGCCCACCGCGCGGCAGACCCTGCCCACGAGCGCGAGCCTCGAGCGCCGCCCGAAGGCTCAAGACGAAGCGGCGCACGGCCACACCTTCGAAGTCGTCGACCGGGTCGGCGCTCGCGTCGAACACCTCGAGCACCGTGTCGAGCGCGGCCGCCACGTCGACCGCGCCGCCGTCGAGCGCGAAGCCCACGCTCGAGAGCCGCGCCCAACGCTCGGGTGACGTCACGGCAGCACCGCTTCGTTCTCGACCGCGACGACGCGCAGCCGCCACTGCCTGCTGCCATCGACCCAGGTGAAGACGTCTCCTGCCCGCAAGCCGATGAGGGCGCAGCCCACCGGCGTCAGCACCGACACCTCGTTCATGCCGATGGCGCGTTCGGGAGGAGCGATGAGGCGGGCGGTGCGCACCTGGCGGGTCTGCTCGGTCTCCCAGGTGACGAGACTGCCGAGCTGAACGACGTCGCGTGAGAACGGCACGATGGTGGCGCGGAGCAGCTCGGCCTCGAGCCGCTCGACGAGGTGCTCGGGCACGACGGCCTGCGAGACGAGCTGGTTCAGGCGCGCGTGGTCGCGCTCGGTGAGCAGAATGGGTGGTTGCACGGCGTTGGCTCCGGGTGAGGGTCGTCGGGGAGGAAGCGTTCACCGCAGGCCGGGTGGCCCACGGCGCTCACCCCGGCCAGATCGGCGCACGACGGCCCAGGTGCGAACACGCGGCCAGTTGACGTGACGGGCTGGCGAACGGGCGGGGCCTCACCCACGAGTGAATAGGGAGCACGCGCCGCACCGCCAACCTCATTTGCGCGAGGGGCCTCGCCCGTCACGACGCGGCTCCCATGACGAGGCGCTTCCGAGAGTTTTGAGAGCGGTGTGGCAGACTCGGCGACGGGTGGGCCACGTCTTCATCCATCGCTTCTCGACGGACGCGGCCTTTCGGGCGGTCTGGGAGGAGTCGCTGCACCTGGGCGAGTGCTTCGTGCCGACGCCCGCCACTCCCGACATCGGCGAAGCGATTCAGGTCGAGCTCGCGGTCGGGCAACGCCGACTGAAGCTGGCCGCCGAAGTCATCGGGCTCGAGAGCGATGGGGCCGGAACGCCGGGCGTTCGAGTCACCGTGCTGGCCGACGCGCTGCCGGCGCTGCGCTCGTTCGCCGACGCCGTGCTCGGAGCCGCCGCCCGGGCGGAGGTCGCCCTCGCCGACACGGCGTCACCCGAAGACGTGGCGACGCTGAAGGAGCAGGAGGCGCCGGTCGCGTTGGGTGACACGCACCTGGCTCCGTCGCGGCAGCACGCGCGCCTCGCCATCACGCCGGCACCGAACGACGCGACCGGCGTGTTGCCCGCGCGCACGCCCGTCGCGCTCGACGCCACCAACGAACTGCCCGCGCGCCCGCAGGTGCACCTCGGCGACACGGGCGTCGTCAGGCCGCGCATCACGCCGAGCAGCTCGGAGTTCGACGACGGTGGCAGTGAAGCGCGCCTCAAGCCCGGGCAGGTCATCGATGGCCGCTTTCAAGTCGAGGCGCACATCGGCGAAGGCGGCATGGGCGAGGTGTACCGGGCCACGCACGTCTACCTGAAGCGCACGGTCGCGCTGAAGGTGCTGCATCGCAAGCTCGTCTCGAACCAGGACGCGTGGGCGCGGTTTCAGCGGGAGGCCGAGCTCGTCTCTCAGCTCGAGGGCCCGAACATCGTGCGGGTGTTCGACTTCGGCCGGTTGAGCGACGGCCAGCCGTTCCTCTCGATGGAGTTCGTCGAAGGCGAGACGCTCGACAAGGTGCTCGCGCGTGGGCCGCTCGACGTGAAAGAGGCCGCGACGCTGCTCGCGCAGGTGTGTGAAGGGCTGAGCGAGGCGCACGCGCTGGGCATCATTCACCGCGACCTCAAGCCGCCGAACATCATGCTGGGCAAACGGCGCGACGGCCGGCCCATCGCGAAGATTCTCGACTTCGGCATCGCGCGCCTCGCGGCGGCCGGTCAGGAGAAGCTGACCGCGACCGGCGCCGTCATCGGCACGCCCTCGTACCTTGCGCCCGAGCAGGCCCAGGGTGGCGACATCGACGCGCGCACCGATTTGTACTCGCTGGGCTGCGTGGCCTTCGAGCTGCTCACCGGCCGCCCGCCGTTTCAGGCCGAGTCGCTGGCGCGGCTCATTCTCATGCACCTGCAGGAGCGCCCACGCCCGCTCTCGGCCTTCCGCCCGTCGCTCGGTGACTGGCCCGCTGTGAATGACGTGGTGATGAAGGCGCTCGAGAAAGACCCACGCGCCCGGTTTCAAACGGTGAACGACTTCGCCGAGGCGCTCACGGGCGCGGTGCAGGGGCGCGTGAAGCAGGAGCCGCCAGCCGAGCCAGCTGCACCGGAGCCGGCGTGGGGTGTCGAGAAGATGCCGCTCATCACGGCACCGCCGCCGCACACGATGGCGCTCCAGCCGGCACCGTCACCACTGCCTCCACCCGGAGTGGGGGCGCGGCCAGGCCTGTCGGGGCTCACACCTGCCTTCGTGCCAAACCAGCGCGGCGCCTCGGGCCTGCAAACGGCGTACGTCCCGCCGCAGCAACAGACCGCGTTCCTGCAGCCCGAGCCCGGCGTGCGGCGACTCGCGCAGCCGACGTCGCTCGCTGCGTCCGACTACGCGAAGTCTGCGACCGATGGCACCGATGGAAGGCTCGGGCGCCTCGGCGAAGTGCTGGCGCAGTTCAACTTTCCCCTGAGCCCCGACCGGGTGCAGCGCTGTGAGCAGCTGCGCGCGTCGATGCCCGCGGCCCTGCCCATCGCGTGGGTGCTGAGCATCGAGCCGCTGCGGGCGCACGAGCCGAAGGCCTTCGGGCAGCTGCTCACTCTCTGCACCGACGTCGCGCTCGAGTGGGGCGGCTGTCTCGACGACGTCACCGCCGACGTCTTCGTGTTCGTCTTCTTCGGGCTCGGCGCGCAGGCGCGCTGTGCGCTCGCGGCGCAGGAGCTTCGGGAGCGGCTCGAGGTTCGGCTCGATGGCGCGCCGGCCGAGGCCCCATCGTTCCGGCTGGCGGTGTCGGGCAGCAGACTGCGCTCCGACCCTGACGGCGCCATCGAAGGCGAGGCCATCGACGCTTCGAAGACGCTGGTGAAGACGACGGCGGCTGGCCAGTGCGTGCTGGCGCGCGGCTTCGCGAACTCGTTGAACGACCTGCTCGAGCTCGCGCCCGTCGACGACGCCGTGGTGCAGGTGTTGGGCCGCAAGCCCGTCTCGTCGAAGGCGATGGTGACGGTGGGCTTCGACGCGGTCGCGCAGGCGCTCGACGCACGGCTCACGGCGCTGGCGAAGGGCGAGGTGGCGCCCGTCGTCGTCACCGGCCCGCGCCGCTCGGGCCGCACGCAGGTGGCGCAGGAGTTCGCGGTGCGCGCGCAGCAGACGGGCGCGGCGGTGCTGTTCTCGTCGGGGCTCAAGGGCGGGCCCGCGTCGTCGCTCATCGAGCTGGTGTGTCAGCTCGCGCAGGTGCCCTTCGGCCAGCGGCACGCCGCGCTCGCGCCAGCGCTCGACAAGCTCGGCCTTTCGCCCTCGCACCGTGAAGCGGTGATGCTGCTGTGTCAGGTTCGCGCGGCTCCCGCGCCGCTGGGTGGGCGTCAGGCGGTGCACGCGCTGCGACTGCTGGCCACCGTCGTCGCGAAGGAGCGCCCGCTCGTCTTCGTCTTCGACGCGCTCGACCAGACCGACGACGCGAGCGTGGAGGCGTTCGCCGAGCTGTGTGCGACGCGCCAGAAACGTGAGCTGGTGGTGGGCTTCACGACGCAAGAGCAGGCGCCGACGTTCGTGAAGGCGCAGCAGCTCGCCCTGCCCTCGCTCACCCCGGCCGACGTCGACGTGCTGTTGACGGGCTTCCTCGGCAATCCGCCCTCCACCGAGCTGCGTGAAGCGCTGCTCTCGCGCTCGGGCGGGCTGCCGGGCGTGCTGGTCGACTTCACGCTGCTCACCGCCGAACGGGGAGCGTTGCGCCCGCGTGGTGAAGCGATGGTGCTCGAGGGGTCGGTGCCGCAGCTCGACAGCGCGCAGCTTCCCCTCGCGAGGCTGAAAGCCGTGGGCACGCGCGTGTGCCGGTTGCTCGAGACCATCAACGCGCTCGGCGACGCAGCCGACGGCGCGAGCGCTGCGAAGGCACTGCCACAGGTCGCGCAGGCCGCGTGGGCGCGCGCGGTGACGTCGCGGTTGGTGCGGAGCGCAGGTCACGGCCGCGTCTCGGTCGCGCCCGGGTTCGAGGGGCCGCTCGCGTCGGCGCCGATGATGGGTGAACGCCCGCTCGCGACGCGGCTCTCGAGCGTGTTGAACGAGCTGAGCCGGCAGACGCCGTCGTTGCTGCCGAGGCTGGCCGAGCAGCTGGGCCGCGCGGGAGACACCTCGCGCGCAGGCCAGGCGTGGAAGGGCGTCGCCGAGCGTGCGTTGACCGAGCGAGACCTCTCGACCGTCTCTCGCGCGCAGCAGGGCATGGCCGAAGCGCTGGCTTCACACTCGTACGCGTCATCGCGCCAGGCGGTGACGGCGCGCCTCGAGCTGTTCTCACGCGCGGCCATCTGTGCGCTGCTGCAGAAGGACAGAGCCCGCGCGCGGCACCTGCTCGACGCCGCGAACGAGCTCGCCGACTCGTCGCAGGTGACGTGCGTGGAGCACCGCCTCGCGTCGGCCCGGGTGCTGCGCTTCGAGGGCCGTCTCGACGAGGCGCAGGCCGCGCTCGACGAAGCGCTCGCCACGTCGCAGGGCACTCCGGCCGGCGCCGCGTGTCTGGCCGAGCTGGGCGAGGTGCAGGAGTCAGGCAACGACCTCGTCACCGCCGTCGACTCGTACCAACAAGCGCTCGCGGTGGCCGACGCGTTTCTGCCCATCGCGCCCTGGCATGGCGAGCTCGACTTTCGCGCGCGCCTCGAGTCACGCATCGGCGGTGTGTTGATGACGCAGCAGCAGTTCGCGCGTGCGAAGCCGTTTCTGCAGGCGGCAGTCGAGCGCTGGAAGGCCTCGAACGCGCCGCTCCACGGGTGTCGGGTGATGGCGAACCTCGGCACCCTCTGCGTGCAGACGAACGCGTTCAAAGAGGCGACGCAGTGGTTCGGCGCCGCAGCGACGACGGCAGAGGCCGCGGGAGACTTCCTCTTTCAGGCCCGGCAGCTCGTGTCGTTGTGCCGGGTGCTCTCGAAGATGGCCGACCCGCGCCTGCCCACGCTGGCGACCAACACGGCGCAGCTCGCGGCTTCGCTCGGGTGGGACGACGGCGTGAAGGCGGCCCGCGGGTTTCTCACGAAGAAGTGAACAGCGGCTTCATCGGCACCCACGGCGCGTCGGCTTCGAGCTGTGAGGCGAGCTCGAGCAGCATGCGCTCGGAAGCCCAGGCACCCGCGAGCTGAACACCAATCGGCAGGCCCGACGCGGTGCGCCCCATCGGCACCGAGATGGCCGGAGCGCCCGCCGCGTTCATCATTCCCGTGAAGGGCACCGTCAGCGTGAGCCGCGCGAACTTCTCGTCGAACGGAACGTCGGGCCGCAGGTGACCGATGGGCGGCGGCGGCACGGCCAGCGTCGGCATGAGGAACACGTCGCACGACTTCATCGCCTCGGCCCACTTCTGCGAGTAGCCACGCAGGCGACGCATGCGCTGAAACGAGTCCCACTTCGAGCTCAAGAAGCGGCTCGCGAGCGACTTCGTCCACGGCTCGAGCAGGTCTGACTTGAAGTCGCGGTGCACGACGAGGCGGCCCAGCCGCGAGTACGAGAACCCGAGGAAGCCCCAGAGCGCGACGAAGTCATCGAGGTCTCCCTGCGTCCACGGCACGACGCCGGGCGTGACGTGATGGCCCAGCCCCTCGAGCCGCTTCGCCACCGCTTCGACGGTCGCACGAACTTCGGGGTCGATGGGCGCTCCGCCGGGCACCGTCGCCGTCACCAGCGTGATGCGCAGCTTGCGGTCGGGCGCGGGGTTGACGACGTCGATGGCCGGCAGCTTCGTCGGGCGCGCGGCGGTGACGGCTCTCCAGAAGGCGACGGTGTCACGCACGGTGCGCGTCACCGTTCCGTGCACGGCGATGTTCACGGGCAGCGAGGTCGACCCCTCCATGTCGAGCCGGCCGCGCGTGGGCTTGAGGCCGACGAGGCCGCAGCACGACGCGGGAATACGAATCGAGCCGCCACCATCACTCGCGTGCGACATGGGCACGACTCCAGCGGCCACCAGCGCGGCCGAGCCACCCGACGAGCCGCCCGTCATGCGCGTCTCGTCCCACGGGTTGAGCGTGGGGCCGAAGACGACCGACTCGGTGCTGGCGGTGAGGCCGAACTCGGGCGTCGCGCTCTTGCCGAGCGAGACGAGGCCGACGGCTTCGAACGTCGTGACGCACGGGTCGTTCTTCAAAGAGATGTAGTGGCCCGACGCCGCGGTGCCCCAGGCCGTGCGCACGCCCGCAATCTGCGAGAGGTCTTTCGTGAACATCGGCACACCCGCCAGCGGGCCGGTGCGCCTGGTCGCGTCACTGCGGGCGCGGTCGAACGTCGGCGTGACGATGGCGTTGAGGCGGGTGGCGCGCTCGGCGCGAACGATGGCCGCGTCGACGACCTCGGCGGCGCTCACCTCTTTCGACTGAAGCCGTGCGCGCGTCTCGACCGTGTCCCAGGAAGCCAGCTCCCACGCCTGCCGCTCGTTCATGAGGTGCGCTCTACCCCTTCATTCCCGCCTGCGTCGCAATTCCAGCGCGACGGTAGTTTTCTTTGATTTCCAGCCATCGCCCAGTTGGGGCGTTTATTCTCTGCGGCCCATGAGACTCGACGTGCACCGAGACGAGCGACTCCCGAAGCTGGCGTGGTTTGCGCGCATCGACGTCGAGCAGCAGGTGACGACGGTCGAGGTGGGGCCGTTCGTCGAGGTCGACAGCGCCGAGGCGCCGAAGTGGGTCGTCGCCGGCATGTGGACGGGCTCGTTCTCGAGCGGAGACTTTCATCGCGCCGAGGCCATCTTCGGCAGCGGGCTTCGGCTCGACGACGACGGCGTGCACGTGGTGCCGGCGAGCACCACCGTCGACCGCTGCGTGTACGCCCGTGACGGAGCGACCTGGTACGCCTCGAACTCGCTGGTGGTGCTGCTCGGCCGCCTGGGCGCGCGCATCGACCTGCGCTTCGACCACCGCGACTGGGGCGAGAGCATGGCGCTCGGCGTCTTCAACTACGTGCGCCAGTTCCACGTGCTGCACCCGCGCATTCCGACGATGAACCAGCTCATCTTCGAGTCGCTGCGCATCGGGCCCGGCGGCGTGCCGTCGTTTCACTTTCGCGACGTGCCGCGCTCGTTCAAGGACTTCGCCGACTACGTCACGCAGTTCGAGGGCGTGCTGAAGACGCTGCACACGAACGCGAGAGACCCGGCGCGCAGACGGCCGATGCACTCGGTGACGTCGGCTTCGCGTGGCTACGACTCGGCGGCAGTGACGTCGTTCGTCGCCAGGCTGATTCCCGGCATCGAGAGCTGGACGGCGAAGCGCTCGAACACGCGCATTCCGCGGCTGCTGCAGGGCGTGATGAATGCCGACGTGGCCGACGACGACGGCAGTGAGATTGCGCGCACGCTCGGCGCGACGCCCCGCTACCTCGACCTCGACCTCTCGAAGCTGCCGCTCGAGATGGAGCAGTGGTGCTGGGCGACGGCGCAGATCTCTCCCGAGCTCGTCTTTCACTCGATGCTCACCGACGCCGAGTCGCGCGACGTGCCCACCATCTTCTGGGCCGGCCACGTGGGTGACGGCGCGTGGGAGCGGCAGCTCGGCGAGATGGGGCTGTCGGGGCAAATCTGCCGCGGCGCACAGAGCGGCTACGCGCTCATCGAAGCGCGCGTGCGGTACGGCGTCGTCGAGGCGTCGGTGCCGTACCTGTTCATGCGCAGCGTGGCGAACATCAACAAGGTGTCGCGCTCCGACGAGATGAAGCCGTGGCAGTTGATGAGCGACTACGACCGCCCGATTCCGCGCCGGCTCGTCGAGGAGCGTGGCGTACCGCGCGAGGCGTTCGGCTTCGGCAAGAAGGCCGTCGCGCAGGACTACGAGTCGCCGCAGGGTGAAGCGCTGCGCGCCGTCTTCTTCGACCAGACGCAGTGGAGCGCCATCACCGAGCAGCTCTACCGCGGCGTGAACCTGGGCATCTACTTCGCGCAGCGGGCGACCGACTTCGTGGTGACGCGAGGTGACCGCGGCAAGCTGGTGGCGAAGGCGCGGCGGTTCGGCAAACGCGCGCTGTCGTCGGTGGCCGACCTGCAGCGGCAGACGTTCTTCCTCGCGACGCACCAGCTGGCCGAGAAGTACGCCAAACGGAGCGGGTGAAACGCCCCCACAGTCGAGCGCCGAACGAGGTGGTGGTAGGGGCGTCTCGTGGCCCTGCTGACTCCATCGCGTGTGTCGCGCGCCGAGCGTTGGCCGTGGCTTGCCCTGCCGCTGTCGCTGGTGGCGCACCTGGTGGGCGCCGCGCTGTTCCTCGCGCTCTCGTCGCTCACGTCGAAGCCGCGCCCGCCGAAGCCGCCGCCACGCCAGCCCGTCTCGCTGCGCCGCCTCGATGCGCGCCAGTGGGCCGCCAACCGGAGCGCGCGCAGCATTCAAGTTCCCGAGCGCCCTGCGCCTCTTCACCCCGAGGGGCAGGTCGTCGACGTCGCGCCGGGCAACGAGCGCATCGCCGAAGACGCGAAGTACCTCGCGACGACGAACAACCGGGTGATGAAAGAGACACGCGCACGCGAGCAGACGCGCACCTGGAGCCGCGCGACGCCGCAGACGCAGAAGACGCCTGAGGCCCAGCCGTCGGCGAAGGGCGCCGCCTCGAGCGCTCCGCCACCCTCGGCCGTGAGCCTCACCGAGAGCCTGTTGGGCAGACGCTCGGCGCCGAGTCTGCTGTTGCCGTCGAGCACGGGAGGAACCGAAGAGGACACGACCTCGACCGCGCCGGCCGGCACCGAGTCAGGCACACAGGCCAGCGGCACCGAGCTGACCGAAGGTGGCGGCGCCCCCAACGACGCGCTCGACGTGCCCGCGGGCGACGGCACCTTTCTCAACACGCGCGAGTGGAAGTACGCCGCGTTCTTCAACCGCGTGAAGCAGGCCGTCAGCGCGAAGTGGGACCCGAACGGCCGGCTTCGTCAGCGCAACGTCGACCCGGGGGTCGTCGCGCGCGTCACCGTGATGACCGTGACGCTCAAACCCGATGGCACCCTCGCCGACCTCTTCGTCGCGCAGAGCAGCGGCATGGACCTGCTCGACGCCGAGGCGATGCGCGCCTTCGAGCAGGCGGCGCCGTTCTCGAACCCGCCACCGACGCTGGTCGAGCACGGGTTCATTCGTTTCAACTTCGGCTTCCACGTCACGCAGGACGGGCAGTTTCGCTTCCGCTGAGGCGCGCTCAGAACAACTTCTGCGCCGCGCGGGCGAGCTCGAAGCCATGGCCGTCGGCGTTCGTGCAGCGCAGGCGCTTCGTCGTCGCTTCGCACGAGAAGGCCCCCACCTTCCACGGCTTGCCGTACTCGAGCTTCGGCAGCTCGCCCTGCAGCGTGTCGCCGTAGCAGCCGCGCACGGCCTTCCCCTTCTCGGGGAGCGAAAAACGACTGCCCCAGTCGAGCTCGCAGTCTTTCGGGCGCGCGGGCAGCTTCGCGACGTTCTCTTTCAGCTCACACTCGAGCGTCGCGCCCGAGTCGCCGGCGTAGACGAGACAGAACGTGTTGCCGCTCGGGGTCTGGAACTGGCCGAGCACGCCCGGCTCGGGAGCCTGGCTGGTGAAGAGCAGCGCGAGGGAGGTGAGGAGCGCGAGTCGCATGGCCCCGAGTGAAGCACGGCTCAGGTGACGTTCAGCACCTGGAAGAGCCGCATGAAGTCCTGCAGCGGCAGATCGAACACGCCGTCGTCGACGCCGTCACGGCCGGGTTCTCCCGAGGCCCAGGGGTTGCGCAGCGTGACGAGCTTCTGGCCGTTCTCTCCTTTCGCGCCGAGCACCGAGTACGCGTGGTTCGCGTAGAGCCCGCTGTTCGTGTACCGCGACGCCTCCTGCGTGCCGTACGTGCCCGCCGCCATCGCGCGCTGCTGCGAAGTGCCGCTCCGAATCGTGGCGAAGACCTGCTCGGCGCTGACGCCGGTGTTGAGCCAGTGCTCGACGTTCGGCCGGCCGAGCACCTCTGATTGAAGCTGCCCCACGCTGCCGCCCTGCGCGACGACGTCGTAGCTGCCCCGCCAGGTCGCGTAGGCCTTCTCGACGAGGGAGAACCACGTCTCGGCGTTGCCGTTGACGTCACGCTGCGTGGCGCCGCCGTACTTCGCGCGGCCGAAGGAGCCATAGAGGTCGCGATCGACCACGACCTCGTGCGGCGTGAACGTCTGGGTGTCGAAGAAGCGCACGGTGACGGTGCCGTCGTCGTTCGCGCGAATCAGGTCTTCGATGGCCTTCGGGTCTGCGTGCGCGATGGCCGCGAGCGCAGCGGGCACGTAGCAGTTGCCGATTTGGCCCTGCTTCGGGTCGTGCACCGAGACGCCGTTGACGAAGAGGTCTCCGCTCGCGGCGAAGGTGGGCGGCGCTCCGTCACGCGCGACGGCGGCCGGGTCGTCGATGGCGCCACGCGGTGGAAAGCCGGGAGCGCTCAACGTGCCCGCGACGAAGGAGAAGTCGGTGTTGCCCTGGCCGTCGCTGACCGCGATGCCGATGGCGTCACCCGGCTGGCCCTGGAGCACGACGGGGTTCAGCAGCGTGGCGAAGTCGCCCATCTTCACGTCGGTGAACTCGCCAGTGCGTTGGTTCGAAAAGCGCACCGTCGCGTAGGGCTCGGTGAAGGGCAGGTCTTTCGAGGCCGCGAGGATGGAGACGGTGCCGTCGGGGCTCGTGCGCGCGAGCACGCGACGCAGGTTGACGAAGGCTGCGCGCAGGTCGGCCTGGCCGGTGGTGGCGGTGACCGTGAACCAGTCGCTCGCGCGGCCATCGACCGAGCGCGCCCGCACCCGAACCTGGTCGCCCTGCTGCGCGTCACCCATGAAGACGCTGAAGCGACCGCGGTCGTCGGCGCGACCCAGCTCGACTCCGTCGGTGATGCGGCCAAAGCCCGTCGCGGCGGTGCTCAGGTTGACGGCCTCGATGATGGCGCCCGGCATCGCGAGCCCTTCGAAGCGGCCGTTGGTCTGGTCGAGCTGAAGCCCCGGCGCGTGCGCGTCGAGCGCCGCCCGACCGACCGCAGCCTCGAGCAGGTTTCGCGCCGCCGCTGAGAGCCGCATCGTCGACTCGTCGAGCAACGTCTTCACGTCGGCCAGCTCGTCAGCGTCGAGGCCTGACTGGAGCAGTGAGAGCTGCTCTGCACGCGACACACCTGGGCGGGAGAGTTCGCTCAACAACGACGCCGCGTTGCTGGTGCCGTCGGCGAGCTCGGAGAGCAGCTTCAGCACCTCGGCGTCACTGATGGGTGCCTGACGCGCCTCGAAGTCGGCTGCGAGGCGCTGCACGCCAGCGTCACGAATGCGCATGGCGCCACCATGAAGGCCCGGCCGCGCGTGGGCAAGCACCGAGGAACACGCCGGTCACACGCGTCGGTGATCGTTTTCCAGAGTCGCGGGCACCAGAGGGCATGCGAGCCCTTCCGCTGCTGCTGCTCCTCGTCACCGCCTGCGCCCACAGCGCGCTGAGAACGGAGGACACGAGCTATTCGAGCCGTGACTACCTGGCGACCGCGCTCGAGACCCTCACCGCTGCAGACCCCGACGTGCACGGGCTTCGGGTGCAGGCGCAGCTCGAGACGAAAGCCGCGCTGGAGCAGCTGATGGATGGCGCCACCAGCCACCGCCCCGTGCCCTACGACGGCCCGCCACGCCTCGAGGTGGCGCTCGAGCTGCTCGAACGCAGTGAAGGCGCGCTGACGAAGACGGGTGACGCCGAGGCGCTCGAGCACACCAGACGTGCTGCGCAGTCGCTTCGGCTGGCGCTCGCTCCTCGCTGAATCAGCGGGCCAGCGCGAAGTCGGTGAAGGTCGAGCCGCTCAACGTGGCGATGGCGCTCAGCGTGGAGCCGGCGTTCGGGTTCGCGAGCACCACGACGTCGCTCTGCGTGAGCACGTAGTGACGGCCCGAGAGCGTGAAGACGCGCTTCGGCGAAGCGGGCAACGCGCCCGAGAATGAAGGCGCGGAAGACGCCGTGGCGGTGTCGACGTTGCTCCAGACGAGCAGGCGCTGGTTCGACAGGTTCTGCACGCCCGCGGCGAGCAACGCGCCGTCGCACGAGAGGTCGGCGATGAAGTCGCTCGAAGTGAACGTTCCGGCGGAGCCCGCGAGCATCACGTCAGGCGCGCGCGCGGCAGAGAATGTGGTCGGCGTGTTCCACAAGCCGATGCCCGCCGAGGGACTGCCAGCGCCGAAGCTGCCACCTCCTGCGAGGCGCGAGGTCGACAGGGCCAACGTCCACACATTGGCGTTGGTGGTCGCGAAGTCGTGCGCCGGCTGACCAGTCGCGAGGCTCGCACCGTTCCACGCGAGCAGGCCGGCGCCGCTGATTTGCCCCATGAAGAGCCGGTCGACGCCCCCCGGTGAGGGCACGTAGAGCAGCGACGGAAGCTGCAGCCACATGTGCTTGAAGGTCGCGCGCGTCGTGGTCGTCGCAGAGAGCACGCCAGGCAACATCCACGCGCCCTCCTGGCTCCAGGCGAAGAGCCCGAGCGAGTCTCCGATGGGCACGGCTGTGAGGTGCGTAAGCGGCTGGGTCGGAGCGGGCGTCAGTGCCGTGAGCGGAATGGTGAACGACGGAGCGGTGAGCGCGGTGAGACCGAGCCCGTCGGCCCAGGCCGCGATGCCGGCGTTCGTGAGCACGAAGACCTGACTGCCTGCGGCCGCGACGGCACGGGCGCCAGCGAGCGCGATGGAGAGGTCGGCCGGCCGCGCGGTCGAGAGCGTGTGCGGGTTATTCCAGGTGAGCAGGCTCGAGCCGTCGGTGACGAAGAGGCGCTGTGAGATGACCGTGAGCTTCGCGTTCGTCGAGGTCGCCATGCCGGAGCCGTTCGACGCGACGACGGAGAACATGGTGCCGTCATCGCCTGCGACCGTCGGAGGCGTCGTGTACATCGCGCTCTGAGCGACGAGTTCGGAGCCAGCGGTGCCGAGCATCGCGGTCGAGACAACCGTCGCGCCCTTCTTCCACTGAAGCGTGATGGGTGCGGTTCCCGAGATCGCGACCGTGAAGGTCGCAGTGGCTCCGACGCGAACGGTGATGGCCGCGGGGTTCGTCGTGAAGGTCGGTGCGTTGCCGCCAGCGGATCCACCGGCGCTCGCGGATCCACCGGCGCTCGCGGATCCACCGGCGCTCGCAGATCCACCTGCGCTCGCGGATCCTCCGGCGCTCGCAGCTCCACCGGCGCTCGCGGATCCACCAGCGCTCGCGGATCCTCCGGCGCTCGCGGATCCTCCGGCGCTCGCGGATCCACCTGCACTCGCGGATCCTCCGGCGCTCGCGGATCCTCCGGCGCTCGCGGACCCTCCGGCGCTCGCAGATCCACCGGCACTCGCGGATCCACCAGCGTTCGCTGAGCCACCGGCTCCGCCATCGACGAACGGATCAACGACCACCGCACCACACGAAGAAGCCACCACCATCACCACGAGCACTCGGAGCAGGCGCATGGCCCTCTTCTCACCGAACCCGAAAACGCGGCTCACGGTCACCACGAAAGGCCTCCGCCGAGTCCACTCTGGAGCCCCGGCGCACCGACCAGACCGACGCGCGCACCGCCGAACTCGAGAGCGACCGCTGGCAGACTCACCCCAACCCCAGCGCGCCACTCGAGGAAGAACGACGCCGTCACGTTCCACCGAAGCGCGGCCACACCTGACACCTCAGCCACCAGTTGCCCCACGCCGCCCGTCACTGGATTCACGCCCTCGACGAACACCTGACGAACCCCGCCGCCGGCGCCGAGCAGCACCGACCAGCGCTCACCGACAAGCAGCGCCATCACCACGCTCACCGCGACGGCGAGCTCTCTCACCGACGCGACCAGCCCTTCTCGCGAGACCTGCAGCCATGTGAGCCCGGGCACACCCAGCTCGAAGCCGAACGTTCGCCACGGCCACACGATGAGCCCAACCGAGGCGCCGCCACCGACGCCGAGCGATGGACTCCACCGCGCCAGACCTCGGGCGCTCACGTCGAGTTTCCATGGCGCGCGCTCGACAGGCACCGGAGCCACCACGACGGGAACGCGCAGCGTCGAGGCATCGCTGCGCAGCCACTCGCTCACCCGAATCGCCCAGACCGCGTCGTCCTGCGGGTCTTCGAACGTCGCCACGCGCGGCGGCTCGAGCGACACGCGCGCGACGAGCTGATTCGGTGCCGCCACGACTTCCCCGAGCGCACCGGGCGTGCGCGGCTCATCTGGCTGGCGCCGCACCACGTGATACCCCAGCGCCCGAAGCTCGTTCTCGAGACGCGTCATCACGCGCAGCTCGGAGGTCGACACGAGGTCGATGACTGGCTCCTCTGCCGTGGCCTGAAGGAGCAGCGCCAGAATCACGGCATGCATCGCTGACGAAACGCCTCCGCGAGTGGGCCAGCGGGGAAGCGCGCCACGTAGGTCTTCGCGAGCGCGCACGCACGCACGCCGTCACCCCGCGTCGACTCGAGCTGAACCCGACGGGCGAGCGCCTCTGCGGCGAGCGCGCCCTCGGGTGCTTCCACGTCGTAGGCCTCGTAGTGGGCGAGGGCCTGGGTGAGCGCGCCCCGCTGCTCTGCGAGTCGCCCCTGGGTGAAGCGCGCCGTCGCGGCCTGTGCCGTCTTCGGGAAGCGGCGGAGAATCGTCTCGCAGGTCTGCTCCGCCACATCGTCGCGGTGCTGAAACCGCGCGGCGTCTGCGAGGGCGAGCAACACCGGCGCGTTCTGCTCCCGCAACACGTCGTCGAGCCGCGGCAGTGCTTCGTCGAGCACGGCGCTCGCCCTGCCCTCGGCCACCCACTCGGACCACTGCGCGGGCGCCACGGCGGGAACCGCAGGCGCGCTCAGGCTCGGCGGAGGCGGCCGAGGCTTCACCGTCACGACAGGCTTCGGCTTGGGCTCGGCCACGACCTCGACTCGCGCAGCTGGCGGAGGCGTTCGTTTCACGGGGTCGACGGCGAAGAGGTCGAAGCGCGCCCCCGCGTTCAGCGACTTCGTCACCTCGCCATCACGCAGCTCGACCGAGCCCTCGAGCACCACCAACGTTCCATCGTTCTGCGAGGTGTCTGCCGCGAAGTGCGCCGACGACGTGACGTGCACCGTCCACCGGCCGAGCTTCACCGTCGTCGCCGCCGTCTTCGGAGCGCGTACGTCGACGTGCCCTTGCGCCACCATCACCGACGCTACGTCACCGTTCGTCTCGATGCGCACGTCGCTCGCCGGGCCCGCCTCGATGACGGTTCCATCGGCGAGCACGACCGGCCGTGCGCTCGGCGGCGCAGGCGCCGGCGTCACCACCTCGACGGCCGGCGCGCGGCGAAGTGAGACGCCGATGAGCGCCGCCACCAGCAACGCCACCGCCGCCCCGGCACGCACGCGGCGCCGGCGCGTGGTGCCGGCGGCGCGATCGAGGAACGAGGTCGGCACGCCTTCGGCGGGTGGAGCCACCAGCACGTCGCGCGCTTCGCGGCCGAGCCGTTCGAGCTCAGTCTTCATCGGAACTCCCATCGAGCTTCGCAGCGAGCGCGGGGAACTGGGCGGCCCGCGCGACGAGCTGCAGGCGCGCCGAACGCAGCCGCCGCTTCGCCGTCGCGAGCGAGACGTCGAGCGAGGCCGCCACCTCGTCGAGCGTCTGTTGTTCGAGGTAGCGCAGGCTGAACGCGAGCCGCTCCTCGGGCTCGAGCAGCTCCATGGCTTCGAGCAGCTCGCCGATGACGCGGGGCGCGCTCGGGTCGGTCGGCAGCACGGCCTTTGGCGTCGAGAAGGGCAGCGCCCGCCGCACCACGCTCCATCGCCACGCGCTGCGCAGCTTTCGCCGCGCGACGTTCACCGCCACCCCGACGAGGAAGCCGCGCATCGGCTGCGCGAGGTCGAGGTCGGCGAGCCGGCCCTGCAGAATGAGGAAGACGTCTTGCGTGAGGTCGTCGAGGTCGCCACCCGCCCGGGGGCCGAGCAGGCGAAACAGCAAGCCGCGAACCCACGGCGCTTCGTGGCGCCAGACCTCGGCCGCCGCGAGCCGGTCTCCCCGCCGAAACGACTCCCACGTCGACGCCGCCACCGCGCGGTGCTCATCGAGCACGATGACGTTGTCCGCCCCGGGCGGCGCGACGGCCTGACTGTGGAGGCGGGCGGGCACTGATGTCCTCTCACCGGCGCCGGAAAACCGGCTCACGAACGGGTGCGCAGCTTCCCACACCGCAAGCGCTCTCCCAGTGGTTGAACCACAGCCGCACCGACTCGAGGCGAAGGTCGTCGAACACTCGACCGTTCGTGCTCGAGCTGCGTGAGCTTCGCGAGCCTGACGCCGAGCCTCGGGTGAACGCGCCAGCTCACCAGCTCGCGAGCAGCTTGGTGGCGTCTTCGGCCTTCTTCTCTGCGCCTTCCCATTCGCGGTACGTCGCCGCCGCCTGCTCGACGAGCTTCCTGGTGTCGTCGGTGGCGTGCTTCGCGGCCCGCTGCGCGCGCCCGAGCCCCAGCTGCGCGTCGGCGATGGTGACCCGCCAGGGCTTGAGCTCCTGCGCGAGCGCGAGCGCCTCGGTGAAGGCCGCTTCGGCCTCGGTGGGCTTCGCTGACGAGAGCAGCGCGTCACCCTTCGCCAGCAGCGGCGCGATGAGCTCGGTGCTCTTCGGCCCGATGCCACGCGCGACGGTGATGGACTTCTCGGCGCACTCGAGCGCGCGCTTCGGGTCGTTCTCGAGCAGGGCAATCTGCGCCTGCACGGCCTGCGCTTCGGCGAGGTAGGGCGCGGGCAGCGGCGGCGTCTGCACCATGAGCGTGTCGAGCGCGGCCTTCGACTCCTTCAGGCGGCCCACCACCACGAAGGCCTCGGCGCGCGTGAGCGTCGTCGCCGCGATGTACGGGTGCCCGGTGGGGAAGGCCTTGCGCGCGATGGCGTCACCGCGCTCGACGTTCGCGAGCGCTTCGTCGACGTGCCCCGACTTGAGCAGCGTGTCGCCGAGGTTGTTCAACGTGACGACCAGCTTCGGGCTCTCGGGGCCGAACAGCGCTTCACGCGCCGCGAGGGCCCGGGCGAACGCCGCGCGAGACTCCTTCGGCCGCCCCGCGAAGAAGTACGCGTTGGCCAGCATCGAACGAATCATCGCCGAGTCGGGGTGGTCGCCCGACACCTCGCGCTCGCGCAGCCACAAGGCGCGCTCGAGGTGCTCCACCGCGCGCAGGTTGTCCTTCGCGGCGACGAGGCTCGAGCCCAGGTCGAACTCCAGCTTCCACACGAGCGGGTGGTCGGAGCCGATGCTCTTCGCCGCGAACGCGAGCGCGGCTTCGTGGCCGGGCACCGCCTCGAGTGGGCGGCTCTCGGCCGTGTACAGCCGCGCCGAGGCGCCCATGCGCTCGAGGGTGAGAATGTCGTCGCCGCCCAGCCGTTCGATGGTCGACTCGGCGATGGTGACCCACGTGCGGCCCTCCTGGGGGCGGTTCAGCTGAAAGCCGATGAGCGTCGCGAGCCGAACCGACGCGAGGCCGGCAAGCTCGTCGAAGCCCGAGGCGAGCGCGAGCGAGAAGGCGCGCTGCCACGACGCCGCGGCCTCGGCGTTCTTGCCCTGCGCCTGCTCGAGCGCGCCCTGCAGCGAGTGGGCTTCGGCCTCGAGCGCCTTCAGCTGCAGGTCCTTCGCTTCGGCGATGGCGGCGGTGAGCAGCGGCCCGACGTCCTTCACCTTGCCGGCGTCGACGAGGGAGCGCCCTTTGAGCAGCGTCGTCTGCAGAGCGGCCACGCGCGGCTGCGTCGTCGAGCTCGACAGGCGCGGGTCGGCGCGCAGGCGCGAGGTGTTGGTGCAGAGCGCGGCGGGCGTGAGGCTCCACGCGATGGTGCCCGCGCGCTCGACGGTGGCGTCTTCGGCCGTCGAGAGGTTCGCGACCAGCTCGGCCAGCTCGGCGCGGCGCCGCGAGAAACACGCCGACTGCAGGCGCCACGTCTCGTCGGTCACTTCATGGCGAAGCTGCGCCGCTTCACACGCCTCGAGCGTCTTCTGCGACAGCGACACCGACGCGGCATCGAGCGCGCGCTCGACCGAGGCCAGCGCCGCGCTCGCGAACGGCTTCTTCACCGCGCCGAAGGCCGCCCGCACCTTCGTCTTCGTTTCGTCGCCCCACACGGCCTTCACGTCGGCCGAGGCGACACACTCGCGCTGCACGCGCCCGCGCGAGCTCGCCTGCCAGCCCAGAAGCACGAGCGCGCCGGCCGCGAAGACGAGCCACGGCGCCGCCTTGGCCCACTCCACGGGCCGCTGGTCGAGCGCCGCGAGCAACGCCGCCATCGAGGGGAAGCGGTCTTCCGGTTTTCGCGCCAGCCCGCGCACGAGCGCCGCGTGAATCACCGAGGGCACCGACGCCCTGGGCTTCGCCGGCAGCGCGCCCAGCACGAGCGCGCGCGTCACCTCGACCGGCGTCTCTCCTGCGAAGGGCCTGGCGTCGTACAGCGCCTCCCACAACGAGACGCAGAAGCTGAACTGGTCGCTGCGCGCGTCGGGCGTGGTGGCAAGCGCCTGCTCGGGGGACATGTACCCGACGGTGCCGATGACGACGTCGTGCTGCGTGAGCGGCTCCGACATCGAGCTGTGCGAAGGCTCGTCACCCTGCTGCGGCGAAGGGCCCACGGGCTCGTACGTTCCATCGGCGCGGGCGACGCCGAAGTCGGTCACGCGCGCGCGGCCGTCGGCGCCGATGAGCACGTTGGCCGGCTTGAAGTCGCGGTGCACCAGGTGCGCGTCGTGGGCGGCCGCCAACCCACGCCCGGCCTGCTGGAAGATGCTGACGATGTCGCGCCAGGTGCGGGGCGATTCCCGCAGCCACTGCTTGAGCGTGGTGCCCGGCACGTACTCCATGGCGATGAAGATGCTGCCCTGGTGCTCGCCGACCTCGAAGACGTTGACGACGTTCGGGTGAGAGAGCCGCGCCATCGCCTGCGCTTCACGCAGCATGCGCGCGTGAGACGGCCCCGTCGCGTCGGGCCCGCCCGCGGCCGAGAGCAGCTTGATGGCCACCTTGCGCTCGAGCTGGGGGTCGTACGCCGAGTACACGGCGCCCATGCCGCCGACGCCCGCCACGTCGAGCACCACGAAGCGCCCCACCGTGGCGCCGCGCTCGAGTGACGGCTCCTTCGCCGCGCCCTCCTTCGCCAGCGCGAGCTCTGACGTCGACAGCTCCCGCGTCGGCGCATCGGCCGCAGAGACGCGCTTCTGCTCGGCGACGGCGAGCAACGGCCGGCACACCTCACAGCTCGCGGCGTGACTGCGAACGGCGGCTTCTTCTTCCGTGGTGAGGCGGCGCTCCGTCAGCGCCAGCCACTGGTGCGGTTCGACGCAAGCCATGGTGAGCGAGCATAGAGCCGTCGCCCGAGCCCTCCCTCCGTCATGCGGCCGTTCGCACCCCGCCGGACTTTTCCGTCAGCGACGCACTCAGAGGCAGCCGGTCGCCGTGCAGAGCAAGGGGCAGACGGCGCACGCCGCGCCCAGGGTGCCGCACGCCGAGTTCGACGTGCCCGCCACGCACTGGCCGCTCGCGTTGCAGCAGCCCGAGCAGTTCGCCGGGCCGCACGGCGCCGTCACGCCGCCATCGGTGCCGCCGCCCATCGGCATGCACGACACGGTGTAGTCGAAGCCCACGTTCTGGCCCGGCGCCGGCAGCGAGCGCGCCTCGAAGACGACCGCATTGCGAGTGGCGTCGTAGCTCCAGTTGCGCTGGCTGCTCGCGTTGAGCTCGGGCACCGTGACGCCGTTGAGCATGACGGTGACGCCGCTCGCGCTGCCCGAGGCGGGCTTGCCGGTGAGGAACCAGGTGGCGCGCGCTCCGAAGACGGCCTGCCCGACGCGGCCCGCTTCGGTGCGCCAGGCCTGGGTGCCGGCCACGTTGCAGATTTCGGAGGTGACGCCGCCGGTGCTGGCGATCATCTCGCGCTGACGGGCATCGGGAGAGGTGCCGTCGTAGCTGCAGCCCGACGGCGGCCCCGCCATCGTCGGGCCGACGAAGCTGAACGAGAACTGGTTGCGGCGCCGCTGCCCCTTCACCGCGAGCAGCTGACGCACGTAGTCGGCCGTCGGGCCAGGCGACTGCTCCTCCGCGTCGGTGAAGGCCAGCACCGAGAGCGCCGCGTCTCCGCGCAGGAAGTTGGCGTTGGTGGTGGTGAGCAGCGCCGGCGACAGCGAGGTCACGGCTGGCCTGAACATCTCTTCGGTGGGCGAGCCGTTGGTGCCGACGTTGACGCGCGCGTTGAACGCCTGCAGCAGGTTCGGCGTGGTGCTCTTGAGCACGCGGGTTGCCACCGGGCCCTGGAACTGGCCGAGCTGGCCCGTCGGCTCCATGTCGGTGGTGGTGACGCCGAGGTTGAAGTCGACGTTGGCGCTGAAGGCGTACGCGAGGAAGGCGTTGGCGCTGCTGCCGAGCGCCATCTGCTTGTCCGACATCGAGCACGAGTTGTCGACGATGAGCACCACGTCGGTCTTCGTGGGAATCGTGAACCGGTCCTGGTTGAGGCCGGTGGTGCCGCCAGTGCCGGTGACGGGGGTCTGGTACGCGAACGTCATCGAAGAGTGCGTCGCGCCGACGACGAGAATGCCGTCGACCCGGCCGAGCATGGTGGGCGCGAAGGTGAGGTTGAAGCTGGCCGAGCCGCTCGCGGGAATGGTGGCGGGTGTGGTGAGGCCGGCGGTGGTGAAGCCCGCTCCCGAGACGCCGAGCGCCGAGATGCTGACGGGGAACGAGCAGATGTTCTGCAACGTGATGGCCGTGATGGCCGAGCGGCAGCCCGTCTGCACCACGCCGAAGTCGATGTCGGCGGGCGAGATGACGATGCAGTTGGGGTTCGGCGTCGGCACGCAGACTCCCGTCGAGCAGACCTGACCGGGCCCGCAGACGCTGCAGGTGTTGCCCGAGTGGCCGCACGCGGTGGCCGAGGTCGACGCGGCCAGCGTGCACTGGCCATTGTTGCAGCAGCCCGAGCAGGTCGTCGGGCCGCAGGCGGTTCCACCCGAGCAGACGCCAGCGCTGCAGGTGCCACGAGGGTCGCACGTGGTGCAGGTGGCGCCGTTGACGCCGCAGGCGAGCGTCGTCTGGCTGCTCGGCCCGAGGCAGCCGCCGTTCGAGCAGCACCCGGCGCACGAGAAGAAGTCACACGCCGGCAGCGCCGTGCAGCTGCCCATCGTGCAGGAGTTGTTCATCGGACACACGCTGCACGCCTGACCGCCCGCGCCGCATTGCGTGGCGTTCTGCGAGCCGAATGGAACGCAGAGGTTGCCCTGGCAGCAGCCGCTCGGGCACGAGGTCGGCGTGCAGGTGGCGACGGTGGCGCATTGGCCATTCACACAGGTGGCAGAGCCGGAGCACGGCGCGCACGCCGCACCGCCAAGCCCACACGCGCCGTTGTTCTGACTTGCGGGCGCGAGGCAGAGCGGGCCGACGCAGCAGCCGGTGCAGAGCGTGCTCGAGCCAGGGCAGATGACGCCGGCCGAACCTCCGCCGGTCGCCGAGCCTCCGCCGGTCGCCGAGCCGCCTGCCGTCGCCGAGCCGCCCGCTGTCGCCGAGCCGCCCGCTGTCGCCGAGCCGCCCGCTGTCGCCGAGCCGCCAGCCGTCGCGGAGCCGCCAGCCGTCGCAGCACCGCCAGCC
>JAEUJR010000095.1 GCA_016793585.1 Archangium sp. | reverse complement strand
CGGGCCGCAGATGGGCATCGAGTCGTTCGCGACTCAGCGCCGTCTGGTCTGAACCACCACCCAGCGACGTTCACAGCTCAAGCACAGTGCCGCCGCGCTCCGGAGTGATGTTCCGGGCGCGGCTGTTTTTTGGGTTCACGCCTTCTTGAGCGTCACCACGCCGCGGCGAATGAGATCTTTCATCGTCTCTTCGACGTCGATGGGGCTGATCTCGAGCCGGCCGATGATCTCGCGCGGCGAGAGCTTGTCTTCGCAGATGAGCTTCGCGGCTTCGAGCCACTGCTTCGGCCCGACCTGGCGGTAGACCGCGTAGAGCTCGTCGTTCACGTCGACCTGCGTGGCGCTCACCATCAGGCTCTCGCGCATGCGGCGCTCGTTCTCGTTCAAGGTGGCGCAGGCGCGTTCGATCAACACCGGCGTAGCGAGGTGCAGGTTCTGGGGGGCGGCGCCGTTGCCCGGCGTCCACGTGGCCTCGGCGTTCTTGCTGGCGACGAAGGCGTTGAAGGCCTTCTCGCCCTCGGCCGTGTACTTGCCCGCCTGCGCGGAGCAGTGGGTGCAGAGCCCGTCGGTGAAGAAGAGGGCGTAGTTCGCCCAGCCGTCGCGGGCCTCGAGGCGCCCCGAGGCGTGCAGCTCGGACAAGTGCGTCAACAGCCACTGCGGCCCGACCGGCGCCACCTGCAGCGAGAAGGGCGCGGCCGAGGCGAGCAGGCTCAGCGCGGCCTGACGCGGCTCGAGCAGCTTCTTCACCTGCGTCACCAGCGCGTCGAGGCGGGTGCCCTTCGAGAGGTAGGCCTGCGCTCCGGCGTTCAGGGCCTTCAGCGACTCGCGGTAGTCGTCGTGCGCCGAGATGAACGCGACCGGCAGCTCGCGCGTGCGGAAGTCTTCACGCAACAGCCTCAAGAGGCCCCAGCCGTCGAGGTGCGGCATGTTGAGATCGGCCAGCACGACGTCGAAGGCCTTCGTGAGCGCCACCTCGGCGCCGAGCTGGCCGTCGGTGGCGGTGCTCACCTGAAAGCCGTGCTTCACGAAGAGCGTCTTGAACATGCGCAAGATCGCTTCGTCGTCGTCGACCAGCAGCAGCTGAATCGCCTGAACGCCGGGCGCCAGCATCGGCTCGGGCGTGAGGTTCGGCGGCGGCGGCGGTGGCGAGGTCGGTGAAGACGGCCTCGGCACCGTCACCTCGAAGGCCAGCGGCTCGTCCTCGGCGACCTCCTGCCCGACGATCACCTCGGCGATCTCGTGCTCGCCCGTGGCGACGTCTCCGACCTCGATCACCACGCCCGCGCCATCACCCGCCTGGCCAGCGACCTCGCTGAAGGTCCACGCGCAGCGGGGCACCGCGCTCATCGCCTTGAGGGCGTCAGGGCCGACCGCGCCGAGGAAGGACGCGCGCTCGAGCTTGCCGTGACTGAACACGGCCTTGCCCTCGTTCGGCGTGCGCGGGTCGATGATCAGCGCTCCGGCACGGCGGGTTCGGCGAATGTGATCGATCAGCCGGTGGAGCAGCTTCGCGTCGCCCTGGCCCTTCACCACGCCCGGCCGCGCGTGCAGCTCGTCGAACAGCCCCTTCACGGCCATCACGCTCGCGGGCTCGAAGGGGGTGGGGAACAGCGCGACGACGTTGGTGCGAAGCCCGGTGACGAACTGCGCGTCGCTGATGTCTCCGGCGACGACGATGATCGGCAGGGCCGAGGAGGCGACGTCGGAGGCGACGGTGTCGAGCACCTGAATGACGAAGTCGCTCGAGAGCTCGCCGAACACCATGAGGATGTCGGGCGAGAGCTGCTTGATGCCACCCGCGACCTTCCGGCGATCGGTGATGAACCGGTAGAACAGGCCCTGCGCGTTGAACGCCTGGGCCAGCTTGCCCTGATTCGAGCGGTCCTCGTCGATCGCGAGGATGACGGGTCGGTTGGTCGTGGTCACGTAGAGCCCCTCTGCTTCCAGAGAATGTAGCCCGCAGATCCACGTGGGCCGCACTTTTTCCCAGAGAGACCGTCAGTTCTCTGGCGCCTGGTTCGCGTAGATGACGACCAGCCAGAGCTTGTCGGGGCCGTACCGCTCGGAGTCGCCCCGCACGAGCCCCAGGCCAACCGACGTGTACCCGGGGTTGGTGAGGTTCTTCGAGACCGGCAGCAGCGAGGGCGCTTCGACGATCGCGAGATCGACCGAGGCTTCTCTGGCGTCGGTGATCGTCTCGAAGACGCGGTCGTGCAGCTTGCGCCCGTCGGGCAGATCGGACTTCAGGGCATCGCGCGCGAGGCAGCGGCGGGCGTGCTCCTGAGCGAGGGCCTCGAGCACGGGGTTGTGTTTGAGCGCCTTGAGCCCACGCTTCGCGCGCTGCTCGTCGAGCGCCGTGTACGCGGAGCCGACGGGGTCTGCTCCGCCGTCGTCGAGCGGAGCCGCCAGCACCTCGACCAGCACCGACAGCCCATCTTCCGCCCTCGTGGCCACGCCGACGCCCAGCGCGCGGTGGTGTGCCTCGAGCAGGTTGAGCCGGTGGCCGGGGCTGTGCTCGATGCCGAAGTGCGCGGCGAGCGGGCCGGTCGAAGCGCCCAGGTTCTCGCCCGCTGCGGTGAACTTGTACTTCCCGGCGTTGAGGCGTGCCTTCAGGTCGCCGCCCTGCGGGTCGACGTGCGCGAAGAAACCCTCGCTCGCCATGCGATCGGCGTACGCCTGCGCGATCGCGTCGAGCGCCTTGTCGCTCACCAGCGTGCCGAGCCCCATCGTTCGACGCAGCCCGTTCACGCGAGCGAGCACGGCGCGGCGAGCTTCACCTGGCGTCGTCGGCTCGACCACGTGCTGATCGCTCGTCGCCACCGCCTGCCCGACGTCGACGAAGAAGAGGGCCGCCACTTCGGGCCCTTTTGGCCCACGCCCGAGCACCTCGACCACGTTGCGCCCGTCGGTCGGCCGGAACGAGCCGCACAGCCCACGCTTCGCCTTCGGCTTCATCGGCAGCCGCACCACGGCTCCCGAGGGCTGCGTGACGAAGAGCTCGGCCGTCTCGAGCGGCTCGGTGAGCGTGCCGCACACCTCGAGCTCACCCGGCGCCTTCTTGAAGTGGCGGGGCAGGGGCGCGAGCTCGAACTTCCGTTGCGTGAGCAGAATGCAGATCGCACCGCGCTGATCCTTCTCGGCGAACCCGACGCCGAGCGCCTGCGCAGGATCAGTCGCGAGGCTCTGCAGCTTGCCCAGCTCGTCCATCAGCTGCCCCGGAGAGGCCTTGATCAAGATCGCCGTCGGGCTCGCGTCCCAGCCGCCCGTCGCCGACACCGCGCCCGTCACCGCGAGCAGGCCAGCGGCGTCACTCGCAGACTGCTCCAGCGCGAGCTTCGCAAGGCTGCGCGCCGCGAGGCCCAGCCGCGAATCGTCGACGGGAGGACTGCGCCCGCTCGCCTCGAAGCGCTCGCGCACCAGCGACGAGGCCTGCTGCTCGAGGGTCGGCGTCGCGGCGAGGGTGAGAACGACCAGCCAGGTCATGCGACCTCGAAGACGAGAGACTCGACCGTTTTCTTCCCCAGTCGTTGCTGCAGGCGCGTCAGCCACTGCGCCTTCTGCGCCGAGAGCTCGGCCGCCCACGAGGCGCTCGCGCAGCCGATCACCAGCGTCGTGCCCTGCCACCTGCGGGGCGCCGAGACTCCTGCGAGCGTGTCTCCAACCACCTGCCGCCAGACCGGCGTGAGCACCACCGCCGAGCCTGATTCGCGCGAGACCGAAGCCAGCACACTGCCGAGCAGATCACCTGACACTCTGGGTGTGCGAGACGCCACGGCGCTCCAGTCTCGGTGACCGCGACAGTCCTGTCACGCATGACAAGACCCAACTGTGCGAAACGGTTTGTGAACCCAGATGGCACGAGCGTCGCTGTGCGTCACCGGTCCCGGTTGACACGGGTAGGCCGATATCGGAAACGAGCCGCGCCTTTCTCACCCAAGGGCCGTTTCCACCTCAAAGGGAGTACTTCGAATGAAGGCTGAGCTTCGCAACACCCTCTGGGTGGCGCTCGCTGCTGCGGCGCTGTCCTCGATCGCGTGTGGTCCCCCTCCTGCCGGTAACGACGGTGGCACTGGCGGTGGTGGAGCCACCGACTCGTGCAACGACGACGACCAGTGCCCCAAGCTCTTCCGCTGTTCGCGTAGCTCGAGCACGTGCGTGCCCGACTGCGCCAGCAACCTCGAGTGCGCGCCGAGCGGCCGCGTCGCGAAGGGCGCCACGGCGCTCGAGCAGTGCGCGACCGAGACCTCGTGCGTGTGCGACTTCACCGAGGCCGGTGGTGAGTGCAAGCCCAAGCTCTGCTCGGCTGACGCCGACTGTGGAAGCTCGCTCGTCTGCCGCAGCGGCAAGTGCGAGGCGGCTCCCGCGGCTTCGACGGTCACGCGCTGCGCGATCATTCCCGACTTCGCGGTCGTGAA
>JAEUJR010000085.1 GCA_016793585.1 Archangium sp. | reverse complement strand
ATTCCCCTGGTCCAGAACGTGTCGTCGCTCGAGTACGACCTGACGACGCTGGTGCGGAAGATGACGCGCCCGAAGACGCCGGTGATTGGCGTGCTGCAGGGCCACGACGAGCCGAAGCTGGCCGAGAAGTACCGGTACCTGCAGACGATGTTGTCGCAGACGTACGAGCTGCGGCCGGTCGAGCTCTCGGGGAAGGACCGCTTCGACGCCGGCCTCGACGCGCTGTTCGTGCTCGGGCCCAAGAAGGCGCTCGCTCCGAACGAGCTGAAGGCCATCGATCAGTTCCTCATGGAGGGCCGCTCGGTCGCGTTCTTCCTCGACTCGGTGCAGGTCGATCTGCGCACGTTCGAGCCGAGCGAAGCGACGCACGGGCTGGCGGCGATGCTCTCGACCTACGGCGTGACGGTTGGAGAGCGCCTCGTCGCCGACGTGAAGTCTGGCAACGTGAACGTGAGCGAGCGCCGTGGCTTCATGGTCATCAACCAGCCGGTGCCGTACCCGTTCCTGCCCGTGGTGCAGCGGCTGGAGGGCGACTCTGTCATTACCGCTGGCCTCGGCGACGTGCTCTTCCCGTTCACGACCGCGCTCGAGGTGAAGCAGGTCGAAGGCACCACCGCCACCGTGCTCGCGCGCTCGTCGAACAAGAGCTGGCTCGAGAACAAGCCGCCGAACATCAGCCCGCAGCGTGACTGGCGCGCCGAGACGATCACGCCCGCCGGTCCGTACCCGCTCATGGCGCAGGTGGCCGGCACGCTGAAGAGCCACTTCGCGAGCGAGGCGTCGCAGTCTGGCTCGGGGACGCCCGTCATCGGCCAGAGCAAGGGTGAAGCGCGCGTCATCGTCGTCGGCACCTCGGCGCTCTTCCAGGACGACTTCATGCAGAACCGCGGCAACCAGGTGCTCGCGCTCAACATCGCCGACTGGATGCTGCTCGACCCGGCGCTGCTCGCGATGCGCAACCGCGGGCTCGCGCTGCCGACGCTCCAGGCCGAGCTGTCGGACTCGACTCGAAACCTCGTGAAGTTCGGCAACGCCCTCGGGCTGCCGCTGCTGCTCGCGCTGTTCGGCGTCGTGCGGTGGCGCATGCGTGAGGCCAGCCGCTCCTCCGTCACCGTCTAACGGGCTCTCGTCATGAACAAACCGACCCTCGCGGCCATCGGCGCCTTCGTCGTGTTGCTCCTCGCGTTCTTCGCCACGCGCGAGAAGGAAGTGTCTGTTGGCGTGAAGAAGTTCGACGTGCCGGCGATCTCGACCGCGGCCATCGACACCGTGACGGTGACTGGAGCCAACGCGGCGAAGCTCGAACGTGGCGCGAACGGGTGGACCGTCGCCGACCCGGCAAAGGCTGACGTGAAGTTCCCGGCCGATGATGCGCAGGTGCAGGCGGTGCTGAGCGCGCTCGCCGAGTTCAAGGCGCCCGACTTCGTGAACGACAAGGCCGAGAAACACGCCGAGTACGAAGTCACGAGCGACAAGGGCACGACGGTGGCGGTGAACGGCGGCGGCAAGTCGTTCACGGTGATTCTCGGCAAGGCGTCGAAGAGCGGCGGCACGTACGTGCGCAAGGCCGATGGCGACGCGGTGTTCGTGACGCAGTCGGCGGCGACGTGGCAGGTAAAGCGCAACGTGACGGCGTGGCGGAAGAAGACGATCACGACTCCAGTGCTCGCCGACGTCACGCAGGTCGACGTGGTGCGCGCCGATGGCGAGGCGTATTCGCTCAAGTCCGACGGCACGACGTGGAGCCTGGGGTCGGCGGCTCCGGCGGGCTTCCGGTTCGATGGTGCGGCCGCGCAGCGCCTCGCGACGCAGCTGACCTCGTTGACCGCGCAGGACTTCCTCTCGGCCGATGGGGACTACTCGAGGGCGAACGTGTTCACACTGACGACGAAGGACGGCAAGACGACGAAGGTGACGGTCGCTGCGACGAAGCGCGATGACGGCAACTTCGCGCTGAAGGTCGATGGTGACGCGCAGCAGTACGTGGTCGCGACGTGGCTCGTGGAGCAGCTCGACAAGAAGCTCGAGAGCCTGCGCGACCTGACGTTGATGGCGTTCGACCCCGCGAAGGTGACGAAGGCGACCATCACGGCCGCGGGCAAGAAGACCATCGTCGCGAAGGAGGGCGAGACCTGGAAGCTCGTCGAGCCGAAGTCGTCGCCTGAGTTCGATGGCAGCCAGGTGCTCGTGCAGCTGAACAAGCTGAAGACGTTCCGCGCGGCGAAGGTGGTCGAGAAGGGCGCGCTCGGAGCGGCGTCGACGACGATCGAGCTGGTCGTCGACGGCAAGCCTGTGAAGCTGACCTTCGGCGCGGAGTCCGGCGGCGACGTGTTCGTGAAGGGCAACGCCGATGACCTCGTCTACGCAACGACGGCGGCCGAGAAGAACTCGTGGGGCGCGGGCGCGGCGCTGTTCAACAAGCCTCCGCCGCCTCCGAACTTCGGGAACGGCGGAATCAACGGGCTCGATCAGCTCCCGCCGGAGATTCGGCAGCAGTTGATGCAGCAGCTCCAGCAGCAGCAGATGCAGC
>JAEUJR010000055.1 GCA_016793585.1 Archangium sp. | reverse complement strand
AGGGGCTGCACAGGCACAACGAGCACACGAACCGTGCGGTGCGCTTGCCCTCGGGCACGTTCGCCAGCTCGGCGAGCAGCTTCGTGATGCGTTCAGCATCGGTCGGGGCGTAGCGCGCGGAGTACACGCCGGGCCGGCCGTCGAGCGCGTCGACCATGAGCCCCGAGTCGTCGGCCAGCGCCCAGAGCCCGGTCGCCTTCGCGACCGCCCTCGCCTTCAGCTCGGAGTTGCCTTCGAACGTGTCGGCCGTCTCGGGGATCTCGCCGATCTCGGGGAAGTCCTTCAGCGACCGAACGAGAACGCCGGTTCCGACGAGGCCCTGCAGCTCGACGAGCTTTCCCTTGTTCGAGGTGGCGAAGACGAGGTCGTTCATCCGAGCGCGCGCTGCTGGGCTTCGATGAGCTTGTTGATGGCGGCCGTGCCTGCGTCGAGCATGGCATCGAGCTTCGCCCGATCGAACGAGCCGTGCTCCGCCGTGCCCTGCACCTCGACGAGCTTTCCACCCGCGAGCGCGACGATGTTGAGATCGACCTCTGCCGAGCTGTCTTCGACGTAGTCGAGATCGACCGAGACCTCGCCCTTGACGATGCCGACGCTGATGGCGGCGACCGGCGTGAGCGCAGGCACCTTCGACAACTTGCCGCTCGCCTGCAGCTTGCGCAGCGCCAGCGCCATCGCGACGTACGCGCCGGTGATCGACGCGGTGCGGGTGCCACCGTCGGCCTGAATCACGTCGCAGTCGAGGGTGAGCGTGCGCACACCGATCGTCTTCATGTCGACGCAGGCGCGAAGGGAGCGGCCGATGAGGCGCTGAATCTCGAGCGTGCGGCCACCCTGCTTGCCCTTGGCGGCTTCACGCGCGCTGCGATCGTGGGTCGACCGGGGGAGCATGCCGTACTCGGCGGTCACCCAGCCCGAGCCGGTGCCGAACACGTGCGGTGGCACGCGCTCCTCGACGGAGCAGGTGACGATCACCTTCGTGTCGCCAAACTCCACCTGGCAGCTGCCCTCGGCGTGTTTGTTGATGTGCGGGGTCAGCGTGACGGGACGGGTCTCGAGGGAGCCTCGGTTGAAGGAGCGCATTGGGCGCGCTCTACACGGTCTTCACCGCCGAAGCGACGCAGCGATGAGAATCCACGCGACGGCCGCGATTCCGTAGAGCACCACCGCGGCGCCGATCTTGATGGCCTTGTGCTCCGTTCGTTTGGCGATGGCGACGGCGGCCGCACCAGCCGCACCGGCGAACAGGCCTCCAAGCAGACCTCCGAAGATCGCGAAGACGATGACTGGCGCGAAGTACGCCGCAGCGGCCGAGTTCTTCTGTGCCACTTCGGTGAGCGACGCGAGGCAGGTCTGGCAGTGCGTGAAGTCGACGCCGGCGCACTGCGCACAGACGAACGTTCCGCAGCGGGCGCAGGCGTAGGTGGCGGCGACCTGATGCGAAGGGCACTGGCTACCTTCGGGCGCGACGCCGGGCACGAGGTGCTGGTCCGTCGGCGGAATGAGCGCGCCGCTCGCCCCGAACAGCTCGAGCTTCGGGCCGGCGAATTGTGAAGTGCGAACCACCTTCACCGAATGCACACCCACGGGCAGCTGCCACTCCCCCTTCGTGGCGAGCTTCAGCTCGTGCTCAGGGGTGCCCTTCGGCGTGTTGGTGACGACGAGCTTCCCTGCCGGAAAGCCGGCACGAAACTCCACGCGTTTGCCTGCGATCGACCACGCCATGCATGGACTTCTACTTCGCGCCCGGCGCTGGCACGACGCCTTCGGTGCGCTTGTTGTCTCGCGCTTCGACGGTCGAGAGGAACGCCTTGATGCCCGCGGCGATGCTGTCGGCGATCTGCTGTTGGTACTTCGCGTCGGCGAGGCGCTCACCTTCGCGTGGGTGTGACACGAACCCGACCTCGATCAGCACGGCCGGCGCCTCGAGGCCCATGAGCACGTAGAACGGAGCCTGCTGAACGCCGCGATCCTGCGCCTGCGTGCCGGCGATCAACGACTCATGCACCGAGTAGGCGAGCCGAGACGAGTCGTGGTGCGTCTCCGCCTTCTGCAGATCGGCAAGAATAAACGCGAGCGTGTCGCTGGTGGCCGCTTTCGATTGCTGCCGCGCTTCAGCGTTCTCACGGGCGGCGACCTTCTTCGCGTCTTCGCCGCTGGCCGAGGCCGACAGGAAGTACGTCTCGATGCCCTCGTTCACCCGGCGCTGCGTCGCGGTCGGCATCGAGTTGGCGTGAATCGAGACGAAGAGATCGGGGCG
>JAEUJR010000053.1 GCA_016793585.1 Archangium sp. | reverse complement strand
ACTTCGCCCGTATGGTGCTCCTCGCGTTGACCCTCGAGTTGTTGGCGTGCCCACCGCCCGAAACGTCGCGGTTCGGGCTCATCGGAGTGCTCGACGACGACGACCCCGCCGAGAGAGTCGCGGTGCTTCGCGACCCGAACACGAGCCGCTCATTCAGCGTTCGGCAGGGAGACCTCGTCGAAGGCTCGAACGAGCTGCAGATGGAGGGTGGCTCGATGGTGGTTCGCCGCCTCCATGCGAGGGTCGAGCGAATCGAAGCGGGTTCGGTCTTGCTCGACAACGACCAGGGTCTCGAGGTCGCGTCGTCGACGACGGCCTGGGTCGAACGACGCGGGTGTCGCCCGCTCTTCGACGTCGATGCTGCACGAGACGTCGCTGCTCAGGCGCGAATCGTGCCTGTCTTCGAGCGTGGGGTGGCGATCGGCTTCAAGCTCTTCTCGATTCGACCGGGCTCGGCGTGGAGCGAAGCGGGGTTCCAGAACGGCGACGTGGTCGAACGAGTCAACGGCCTCGACCTCAACAGCCCCGAGAAGGCGCTCGTCATCTACTCCACGCTGCGGTGCGCGCGCCGACTCGTCGTCGAGGTTCGCCGCGGAGACGAGCGCCTCGACCTGACGCTCCTGCCGCCCGGCGACTTCGACCCTGAGTCTCTGTTCGTCCTTGCGCCGCGAACCCTGCTCGCGCGAGCGGGGCTCCGAAACGGCGACGTCATCGTCAGCATCGAAGGCGCACCGCTCACGATTCGCTACGTGCGATCAGGCGAGCGGCGCCGGGCGCTGATCAGCTCGATCACGGTTCTCAGCGGAACTCGAACCCGACGTGCAGCGTGGGAACGACCGCGAGCGCCTCGCTGAAGTTGACCATCACGCTCGCGCCCTGCGCGCTGCCTCCGACGGCAGCCTCGGTCACGTTCGGCGCGTAGAGCAGCGAGAGGTCGAGGGCGATGGTGGCCTGCGTGCGGCGCTTGGTGACCTTGTTCGGCTGGCCGAGCCCGACGCCGAGCTTGAAGTTGAGGCCGGGGTGCGCGCCCTGCGAGACGATGGCCTGAATGGAGCCGCCGCTCGTGCTGCCGGCGACGCGGGTGCGCGCCCAGTTGCCGATGCCGACCTGCGGGCCCGCAGCGACGAAGAACGAATCACCCAGCCCGAGCTCGGCGTTCGCACCGACCAGCCACATGCCCGCGGCAGAGGCCGAGACCGAGCCGCCCATGCTGTTCGCGCTGATGCCGAGCCCGATGGAGGCGTTGTACCCAACGCGCAGATACGCCGCGAACATGGGGCTCACCTGAATGCCGCCGTGCAGGTCGAAGAGATGAAAGCTGATCATGCCGGGAATCCACGCGCCGATGCCCGCGCTGCCGCCGACCCGCACGCCCATCTTGTACGGCTCTTCGGCGGGGGCCATCGGTGCATCGACTGGCCGGCTCGCGGCGGGCAGCGGCGGCGGCGCGTCGCCTTGAACCGTCTGTGCGAACGACAGTGACGCCAGACAGACGCCTGCGACGAAGCCGGCCCGAGACATCGACATGCGGTGCTCCCGTGAGATGAGGTGCGCCGCAGACGAGCGGCGGGTGCATCGTATTCACTTCGGTGCCGCAGGCGAGGAAGACGATCCCCCCAGTACTCGAAGCCGCTGCCGCCTATGAACTCTCGCAAGATCGACGTGGGCGGCACGTGGTCCGGGTAGATGGCGACGAAGCGGTCGATGAGGTGGCGCAGTCTCCACGCCGTCGCGTACGCCGGGTGCGTCGGCGGCACCTCGAGCAGATACCGCTCGGCGAACACCTTGAGCACCGCAGGCTCGTAGACGAGCGCCGAGTCGAACACCGCGTCGGCCTGCTGCTGGAACGGGAAGATGTGTTTGCGCTCGCCCGCCTGCACCGACGGCCACCGCGCGATGTTCTCGGCTGCGCTGTACCCGCGCGTGTGGCGATCGCGCACGATTCTGCGCAGCAGGCGAACGTCGGTCGGGCTCATGCGCGAGAGCGCGTCGAAGGGCAGGGCGGTCGCGGGGTGCACGAAGACGCGAAACAGCTGGCCCTGCTTCGGCACGTCTCCGAGCAGCGCGGGGTTGAGCCCGTGAATGCCCTCGATGAGCAGCACGTCGCCCGGCTTCATCTCGAGCGTGTGGCCTCCGCCGGGAATGCTCGTGCCCGCCTTGAAGTCGAAGCGCGAGAGCGTGACGCGTTCTCCGGCGAGCAGGCGGCGCAGGTCGTCTTGCAGGCGCGGCAGGTCGAGCGCCTCGAGGGCCTCGAAGTCCCACTCGCCGTGCTCGTCGCGCGGCGTCTTCTCGCGGTCGACGTAGTAGTCGTCGAGCGACAGGCTGATGGGCGTGACGCCGTTGATCTGCAGCTGCACCGAGAGCCGCTTGATGAAGGTCGTCTTGCCCGACGACGACGGGCCCGCGATGGCGATGATGCGCAGCCGGTCGCGCGCCTTCGCGATGGCGTCGGCGACGAGGCTGATCTGCTTCTCGTGAAACCCCTCCGCGACGCGGATCAGCTGGGAGACCCGGCCGGTGATGCAGAGGTCGTTGAACGCGCCGACGCTGGTGACGCCCATGGAGCGCGTCCATCGACGGTGCTCTTCGACCATCGAGCCCTCGGGCGCGGGCGCGGTGAAGGTGCTGCGGCGCGGGTCGCGTGCGCCGAGGTCGAGCGTGAGGTGGCCGTGGCTGACGGCGACCTGAAAGCCGCTCAGGTCGCTCGTGCGCGGCAGCATCGGGCCGGGGCTGAGCGCGTACACGTCGGCGTACGAGACGAGCGAGACCGTCGCCGCACGGTGCGTGGTGAGCAGCTGCGCCGGCGCGAGCCAGCCGCGGTTCGTGAAGTGCTGGCGCGCTTCGTCGACGGCCCAGTACTCGTGTCTCAACGTGAGGGAGCGCCCCGCGAGCGACACCATGCGCTCCTGCAGCTCGCCCGCGACGGCTTCGAGGGAGCGCCCGGTCGTCGCGAGCTCGAGCAGTTGGTGCGTGCCCACCGAGGGGCCGAGCGAGAGGTCGAGCCCCGCGCCGTGTGCTGCTTCGAGCAGCAGCAGGCCGACGCTGCGCGCGTAGATCTGCCGGCCTTCCCAGTGGTTCACCGTCAGCGGCGCGAGCGTGGTGTCCGAGACGATGGGCGTCTTGAGCGAGACCGGCTTGTGGTTCATCAGCGCCGCGACGACGAGGTGCCCGTCGAGCTCCTTCGGCAACAACGCGTCGACGCGGGTGCCGGTGCGAACGAGCTGTTGGCCACCGAGCAGCTTCACGCGCACCTCGCCGCTGCGGGGCAACGAGCGCTCCTTCATCAACGAGCCGACGACGTCGGTGACGTGGGTGAGCTCCTCGCGCGCCTGGGCGAAGAGCGCCTCGACGAGCTGGAGCGCGGTGGCGGGCGAGATTTCACGCAGCGCACTCCACGCGGCCGGAGACAGCTTCGCGAGCACGAGCTGCGTCTTCGCCGTCACCGTCGCTGCGCGCACCCGGCCCGTCACCATGCCGAATGAGCCGAACTCTCCGCCCGCGCGAATCGTCTGCACGTGCAGCCCGCCACGCACCACCTCGCCTCGCCGTCGATGACGAAGAAGAGCGCGTCGGCCTTGTCGCCTTCCCGCACGACGATGGCGCCTGGCTTCACCGAGAGCGGCTCGAGGTGTGCGGCGAGCAGGAGCAGTGACTCACGCTCGATGCTGCGCAACACCGAGACGTTCGCCAACACGTTGGCCACGACTTCAGGAGCGAGATTCACGCGAACAGTGTGGCAACGCCCCACGAAACCGCACGTGCAGAGTTGGCAGCCGCCAGCCAGGGCATGCGCGACCGTCGACGACCGACTCGTTTCGCGCTTTGGTTCATCGCCGCTTCGTGGTGCGCCGTCGCTGTTTCGGTACCGATGCCCAGCAGAACCCCTCGACCGGAGTTTGGAGCGCGATGCCTTTCGTCGACGTGATCCGTTTCGTCTTCGTGTGCGCCCTGGTGCTGGCTCAAGGCTCCAGAGCCGAGGGCCGCCTCAAGGTGATGGTCCTGAACCTGACCGCCTCGGAGCGCGACTTGCAGCCCCTCGCTGATTCGCTGAGCGAGTCGGTGCTGACCGAGCTGCAG
>JAEUJR010000412.1 GCA_016793585.1 Archangium sp. | reverse complement strand
ACGCGGCGGTGCTGCTTCGACTCGAAGAACTTCAGGAAGGCTTCACGGATCTGCGACGTGGTGAGGGAAGACATGGCGTTGGCTTCTGCCACACGGACGCGGCGCTCGCACCAACCGGACTCGACGTGTCCAGGTTGACCTCGGGAGCCACCCGGTATCGTCTGCGCGCCCATGGGAACGCTCTGTCTGGCCACCGTGTTCGTCGTCGGGTGCAGCGCTCCAGCGCCGATGGCCGACGCGGGGCCCGTCGCCGAGGTCGATGCAGGGCAGGTCATCGACGCTG
Source organism: Archangium sp. (assembly GCA_016793585.1). The sequence goes on along the minus strand of JAEUJR010000412.1, from coordinate 15,273 downwards.
GCTTCGACGCAGGCGTTCGTGATGCCGGAGTCGTGATTCCCGGCCCACCCACCTCGTGCGTCGTCGACAACAGCGACGCCGGCCTCGCGCGACGAGACGGCTTTCTCGAGGTCTGTGCCGACGCCGTCGCGAACCCCGATGCCGTGTGTGGCGACGGCGTGCCGTACAAGTTCTCGTATCGCCCTGCGACGGGCACGAGCGCGGGCCTGCTCCTCTACTTTGGCGGCACCGGCACCTGCACCGACTACGTGACGTGCTGGGGCCTCGATGGGCGCGGAGGGCAGGGCCGCAAGGTGCAGCAGCTGGGCCTCGTGACGACGGCTCCCGAGCTGGTGAACGGGCGCACCGTCGGCGTGTTCGATCGCACCGACATGCTCAACAGCCTGCGTTCGTACGACCAGGTCTTCATCACCTACTGCACGGGCGATCTCGGGCAGGGCATGCAGAAGCAGGTGATGACGAAGCCGCTCGAGTCACCGGCCTCGGCCAGGGAAGAGATCGAGACGTTCTTCCACGGCGCGTACGACGTGCAGTTCGCCCTCGAGCAGGCGGCGCTGTTGTTCCCCACACCCCAGCGCGTCGTCGTCTACGGCACCAGCTCAGGCGCGCTCTCGGCGGTCAACGCCGTGCCCTGGGTCGCCACGGCCTTCGCGCTCGACAGCACCAGTCGGCTCAGCCTCATCACGGAAGGCGGCATGGGCGTCGGGCGCGCAGGGCAGGAGGGCCAGCTGTCGCGCCTCTTCACCCAGTTCAACGGAACGCAAGGGCGGCCGTTCGTGCGCGTCGGCCAGTTCTCGTTCATCTCTGACACCACGCAGATCGCCGCGGCGCCTTCGAACCTGATGGTGGCGGCCGACTACCAGACCGAGCTGCGCCGTGTGGTCGAGTCGCGCATCGGGCTTCGCCCGACGGCGTACCGCGCCTTCCTGCTCAACGGCACCTGCCACACCGTCGCGCAGTCGCCGGAGCTGTTCACTCAGAAGCAGACCGGCACACGTCCCAACCCAGACCTCACGATGATGAACGTCTCGTTCGATGCGTGGGTCGGGCGAATCATCGGCGGTACGGGCGCGATGGACATGTCGATTCCGAACCTCACGGGAGACTTCTCGACGGTGGCGACCACCTGTCCCAACACCACGCGCAGAGCCCAGGGAGGAGCGCGAAAAGAAGTTCGCGCTTTCGGTGCGACATTCAGCGTGAGGCGGCGTCGTTCGCGCGAGCACCCTCACTCTGGAGTTTCGATGCGTACCGTACTGACGACGTTCGTGATGCTGATCGCCGTGGGCTGTGGCGGGGTCGACCGCTCTGAAACGCCCATGACGCCATCGCCCACGACGTCCACCTCGAGCGGCACCTTCACCTGCAAGGTCAACGGCGTTTGCTACACGTGCCCATCGTCGCAGTCGGTGACGGCTTGTCTGCGAAATGGTGCCGCCTCGGCGGGCTGTACGCGCGCGAGTGCTTCGGCTTGCCCGTAGGCGTCACGGGCAGAAGACCGAGACGAGCGGGGCTCCGCCGGCGCGATCGCAGGCGCGGGCCAGATTGAACGACGACAGGTTCTCGGGCGCCGAGCGGTAGGTCGCGAAGTACGTGCGGTCGTACTGCTCGAGTCGCTCTTCGGGAATCTGGCGCAGCACGCCTGCCGCGTCGGCCGAGAGCTCCCGCAGGTACCAGGTGTCGAGGTGGCCTTCGCGGGCGATGTTCTTTCGCGCGATGAAGGCGTCGGGGTTCATCGCGTTGAAGCCGGTGAGCACGAGCACGCCCGCCGCCACGAAGCCCAGGGCGAACCGCTGCGGCCACGCCCACACCGTCACCGCGCGCCAGACGAGCAGGAGCGCGACGAAGACGCAGATGACCTGTGAGAGCACGCGTTGGCGGGTGAAGCCGTACACGTCTTCGTAGAGCATCATGCGGTTCACCGCCGAGAGGAGCATCGGCAACGTCGCGGCCACCAGCACGCTCGCGCCCAGCTTCACTGCCAGGCCCTGGGGCGCCGTGGCGATCTTCGCGCGGTGCGGAACGCTGAGCACCGTCATGAGCACGATGCCGGCGACCGCGAGCAGCTGCCAGAAGCCCTCACGTGCGTACTTCGAATAGGTGACGCCGGGCGGCAGGGTGCAGCTGTCGGGCGCGAAGGCGCAGCGGGCCGAGACGAGGCTGAAGAGCACGAGCACCAGCGTCAGCCCGCCGAGAATCGCGAACGCTTCGGGCAGGCCGAGCTGAACCGTCGGAGCCGACGTCTGCTCCGAGCGCGAGATCGAGCGGCGACGCAGCGCCCACGTCACCAGCCCCACCGCCACCGTGAACGTCCAGGCTCCGACCATCGCCATGCGCATCACCTGCGGTACGGGCAGCCCCACGAGCTGAGTCGCCGCCGCGTCGAGCTGCGCTTCGAACGCCGCATCACCCGACGCGAGCAGAATCGTCACCAGCCCGACGATCGGCCCGCCGATGAGCAGCATCTTCGCGAGCGGCGCGAACAGCTTCGGCCACGATTGCGACAACTTCGAGCGGTGCAGCTCTGACGAGATCGCCGCCGCGCCGGTCTTCATGCCCTGACCCACCGCGACGAACGGGCTCGCCGTGAGGTCTTTCATCGAGACGTCGGCGACGGGCAGGTCTCCATTCCACCCGCGCGCGGCGAGGGCGAGCAGCCCCGTGACGCCGATCACGTCGAAGAAGATGAGCATGCCGCTGTCACGCACGACGGCGAACGAGGCGAGCACCACGGCAGCGGCGAGCAGCCACTTGTGCGAGCGCGCCGACTGCCAGCCCTCCTTTCGATTCGCGGTGCCGAGCAGCACGCTGAAGGCGAGGGTGACCAGGAAGAAGCCGAGCCCGAGCGCGCCGCCGTCGAAGGTCCACGCTGAGAGCAGGCCGAGCAGCAGGCCGCCGATCAGCACCGAGCGCTTCGCGTGCACAGGCCGACGCACGGCCTCGAGCGGAGCCGCGGGAGTGAGGACTGCGTCAGTGGTGAGGGTCGTCGTGTTCATGAAGGAATCGTCGAAGGCCCCCGCGCGGAAACCGGTGAGCCCTCGTGACGAGCTTCAGGAACGTTCGTGCAGAACCTGTGCAGACGTCGGGGCGCCGCAAGAACGGGGGGTTGGCTCATGCTCGCCCCGCGCAGAACTCACGTTGTGCGGTCGGCTCCCACCCAGTTTCGGGGAACACGCGCTTCGACGAACTCGCTATCGTGCCGCGCACGTGCGGTCTCTCTGTGTCGCCTTCGGCTTTCTCGCGTCTACGGCCCTCGGCGCAGACCCGCGCGTGACGCTGCTCTCGAAGCAGCTGACGACCACCAAAGACCCCCGCGTTCGTGCGCAGACGGTGCTGCTGCTCGGGCAGACGGGCAGCGAAGACGCGGTCGGGCCGCTGTGCGGGCAGCTGAAGGACTCCGAGTCGGTAGTGCGTGCCGCCGCTGCGAACGCCCTCGGAGAGCTGCGCCTCGAAGCCGCCACCACCTGTCTGAAGTCGGCGCTCGGCGAGCAGGACGCGGCGGTGCGCGCGGCGATGGAGAAGGCGCTCGCGACGCCCGCGCTGCAGAAGGGTGCGCTGTACCTGAACATCGAGCCCATCTCGGGCGGCCTCGACAGCAACCTCGTCACGCTCGCCGACGATCTGCTCAAGTCACACCTCTCGACCATGGGCGCCACGTTCGCGCCCGCCGGCGAAGAGAAGAAGGCGGCCCAGGCGCTGATCAAGTCGCGCGCGCTCCGCGGGTATCAGGTGCGCATGCAGCTCGCGCCAGGCGAGAAGGAAAAGCAGCTCAAGGTCGAGATGTTGATCATGACGTACCCGGAGCAGGCGCTGCAGGGCAGCTGGAACGTCAAGGCCTCGGGTGGAAAACCCGAGTCACTCATCAAGGCCATGGTACCGAAGGTCATCGACGACGCGGCCGGCGACCTCAACTGGAAGAGTCCGTAAAGGGGAAGAGGCGAAAGAACGACATGTCTACCCAGGCAGCAGCACCAGCGCAGCCTTACCAACGGAAGCTGAAGAACTTCCTGTTGGACGCGCGGTTTCAGCTGAAGTTCGCCGTCTACTTCATCGTGCCCACGCTCGTGATCTCGGGCGTGCTGGGGTTCTTCATCTTCTCGACGACGGGGAACCTCTTTCGGCAGATGAGCCAGGCGGTCGAGGCGCGCTCGAAGTCGGCCGAGACGAGCAAAGAGCTCGGCACCTGCACGCTGAACAACGAGCTGACGAAGGGCATGGACGACCCGGCCCTGATGACGAAGCTCGAGGTGCGCTCGAAGGAGATCGACGCCGCGTACGAAGCCGAGAAGCAGGCCATCGTGCAGCAGCAGAAAGATCTCGTGGCCCAGCAGCAGACGACCATCGCCGTGATGGTGGGGTTGCTGTTGTTGTTCGTGCTCGTGATCGGCTTCGTGGCGATCGTCATCACCCATCGCATCGTCGGCCCGCTGTTCCGCATCAAGCGCATGGGGCGCGAGGTGGCCAGCGGCGTCGTGCGGCCGCCCGAGTACGGCTTGCGGCCCGGCGACGAGCTCAAAGACGTGTTCGACGTGTTCGCGACGATGGTGAAGGCGCTGCGCGAGCGCACCGAGGCCGACCTGAAGGCGGTCGAAGCGGCGGTCGCAGGAGACAAGGACGCGCTCGAGCGGCACCGCGCCGAGCTCGTCGCCAGACTCGAGAAGCGATGATCACGCAGCGACGGTGACGGTCGCGCGAACGCGCACGTCGATCATCGCGGGCGAAGCGGAGTGCCAGGCGAGCCCATCGAGGGCGGCCTGCCAGAGCTGAGGTTGAAAGGGGTGCCTGAGCAGCACCGACTCGACGGTGACGCCGCGAAGCGCGAGCCGGCGAAGACCAAACGGGTCGCCCAGCCCGAGCGCCACGACCGCCCCCTGCGTCACTGGCGGTGAGCCGGCGCCCCACCACTCCTTGAGCACGACGTCGTCCGGCCCGGCGCCCGAGGCGTTGAGGCGCACGCGGCGGCCTTGGGTACGGGCGCGGGCGACGAAGGCAGCGACGAGTGACTCCGAGAGTGGCTCGCCGCTCAGCACGGTCAGCGGGCCGGCGATCGACAGCGCGACCGACGCCAGCGCGTCGTCGCTGCCGAGGTTGTCGAGCACTGCGAAGGGTCGTTGGGTCTCGGCGCGGCCGTGACGTTCGACGACTGGCGCACCCACGCGTCGCTCCCAGCCTGGCGCGCGGCGAACGTCGGAGACGAACAGGGAGGGCACCGTCGCCGCCAGCGCCTGCAGCGACGCCTCGCAGATCGCGGTCGCGGGCTTGAGCCACAACGACGAGGCCGACGCGAAGAACTCGAATCGATCGTCGGGAGCGGTGAGCCGGGGAATCACCTCGGCCAGCGCCGAGGCCTCGTTCAGCACGCCTTCCACGAGGGGCGTCATCGGGCTCGCGCGCAGCTCCGACAGCCACCAGGCGAGATCGCGACCCAGCGCGGAGATGGCGTCACGCAGCGACAGCCACGGCTCCTGCGGCGTGCGCTCGAGCTTCGTCGCCTCGGGGAAGGAGGCCAGCCGCTGGGCCAGCTCTCTGGTGCGCGTGTGCACGGCCTGCAGCCCGGAGGTGAGCGGCCTTCCCGGTGCGGCGAGATCGGCCAGCTCTGGCAGCCGGAACAACCGCGACAGCTCGAGCGAGACCGTGAGTCGACGCCGCTCGAGTTCGACCGCGCTGGGCGCATCGAGCCAGATCAACGCCGACGGTCGAACACCCGCCTCGAGCCACTCCGCCACCTCTTGATGGGTCCCCGCGAACAGGCCCGGCGGCGGTGCGTCGTCGCTCCTGGCCTTCATCAGGGTGCGCATGCTGTCGAAGAGGGGCACGCGATCTCTCCAGAAGCCGCTCACGTTGGCGCCGTCGTCGGCGGCGCGGGTGCCCCAGCTCTCGAGGTACGCCATCGACGCTGCGAGGGCGGGGTCGAGCACCACGCGTCTCGACAGCAGCGCGCCGAGGCGTTCACTCGAGGCGCGAGCGCTGCGCGATGGCAGCCGCGGGAGCCCCAGGTGTCTGAGCCGGGCGTGTGGACAGACGAGCCACACCGAGGGCCCCGCCCGCTTCGCGGTCTCGACCAACAGCGGCTCGAACTGCGGCGCTTCGAGCTCGAGCGCCAGGGCCACGGGCGTACGTGCCCACGCTCCCAGCACGGGCGGCAGCGCCACGTCGACGGCGGGCGCCGGAACGGTTGGAGCGGGCGGCGGCGCCTCGAAGGCGGCATCGGACAAGCCCGACAGCACCTTCTGCAGCGGCGCGTTGCTCTGCACGCGGTTCGACAACGACTTGAGCTGCGCTCTGCGCGACGGCTCACACGCGCGCTCGAGCAGCGTCTCGACCACCCGCCACGTGTCCTTCGCGTCGTCGAGCGCGCGATGCCTCGCGCCATTCGACAGCCCGGCCCACTGCACCAGGGCGTCGAGCGAGTGACTCTTCAGCTCGGGGAACAGCACCAGCGCGAGCTCGCACGAGTCCAGCACCGGCACGTCGTCGAGCAGGCCGCTGAGAAACGAGCGCTCGAACAGCGCGTTGTGCGCCACCACCGTCACGTCACGGAAGAGCGGCTTGAGCGAGGGCAGCAGCTCGTCGAACGAGGCGGCGCCTTCGAGATCGTCGTCGGTCAGGCCCGTGAGCGCCGAGATCACGGCGGGCATCGGGCGGGTGGGGCGAATGAGCCACGAGTGCTCGGCGGTGATGCCTCCACCTTCGATCAGCACCGCGCCCAGCTCGACCACCTCATCGGCCCCTGCGTCGAGGCCGGTCGTCTCGATGTCGAGAAACAGATGCCGGTCCAGCAGGTGGGAGAGCCTGAGCACGAGGCGCACCCTAGCGTGCCGGGCTGACATTCATGAAGGCTCTGATCTTCTTGATCAAACGACGAAGGTGATCGATCGCGCGACCTCGCGGAATCACCAGGTCATGCGATGGGACAAACCGGAATGGGCCGCCAGCCGTTTCAGTTCCAACGACCGAGGTTCCATGAACGTTCAGGTGTTGGTCAGTCAGATGGAGACACCCCAGGGGTTGCGCGAGTGGATCTCGCAGCGGCTGCATGAGGTGTTGGGTGCGGCGGTGACGAGCGTGCTCTCGGTGGCGGTGGTGATGAACCCGGTGGTGAACGCGCGCCGGCCTGATCCGGTCGTTCGATGTTCGATGGTGGTGACGACGGCGAGCGGGCGGCGGGTGGTCGAGACGCGTGACGCGAAGGCCGAAGCAGCGCTCGAGCGGGCCATGCGGCTGGTGAGCCTGAGCCTGTTCGCTGATCAGCCGGTGAACGTGGCGGCCATCGAGAAGCCCGCGCCGCTGAGCTGAACGACTCGCTGGTCACTGTCGTGGAATGAGGGGCTCGAAGCGCGTCGGCTCGACCGGCCGGCCGAAGAGAAAGCCCTGCACCTCGTCACAGCCCATGGTCTCGAGCGCGACGCGCTGCGCCTCCTGTTCGACGCCTTCGGCGATCACCTGCAGGCCCAGCGCGTGTCCGAGCGTCACCACGGCCTCGGCCACCGCGCGATCGGCGGCGTCGGTCATCAGCTCGGTGACGAAGGCGCGATCGACCTTGAGGCGGGTGAGCGGCAGCCGCTTGAGCTGCGAGAGCGACGAGTAGCCGGTGCCGAAGTCGTCCATCGCGATGCGCACGCCGAGATCGCGCAGGCGGCGCAGGCGGGCGACGCACGCCTCGTTCTGCTCCATCACCACGCTCTCGGTGACCTCGAGCTCGAGCAGCGACGGCGCGAGGGCGTTGGCCAGGAGCGCACGATCGACGATCTCGACGAAGTCAGGCGCTTCGAGCTGGCGCACCGAGACGTTCACCGCGATGGGCAGCCGCCAGCGCGCGGCCTGCCGACACGACTCGTGAAGCACCCAGGCGCCGATCGAGGTGATGAGGCCCGACTCGTCAGCCGTCTGCACGAAGCGGCCCGGCGCCCAGAGCTCGTCGCCGCGTTGCCACCGAACCAGCGCCTCGGCGCCGAGCAGCCGCCGGCCGGTGATGTCCCACTGAGGCTGGAAGTGCAGGCGAAGCTCGTTTCGTTCGACCGCGTGCGACAGCGCCGTCACCAGGCTCAGCCGCTCCTTCGCGCGAAGGTTCAGCTCGTCGGTGAAGTACCGCCACGCGCCACGACCTGCAGCGCGCGCGGAGTAGAGCGCCGCGTCGGCTGCCCGGAACAACGCCGTCGCCGACGACCCGTCTTGCGGCGCCAGGGCCACCCCGACGCTGGCGCTGAGCGCGACCTCCTGCCCATCGATGCTCATCGGCGCCGAGACCGCGGCCAGCACCTTCTGCACGACCTGAATGCTGTCGCGTACGTCGGGCAGCCCCGAAATCAGCAACGCGAACTCGTCACCGCCCATGCGCGCGACGGTGTCTGACTGACGCAGCAGCCCGGTCAGCCGCTCGCCCACCGCGCGCAGCGTCTCGTCGCCCTGGTGGTGCCCGACCGAGCCGTTCACCGTCTTGAAGTCGTCGAGGTCCACCAGCAGCAGCGCGACCGACGTGCCATCGCGCTCCGAGACCGCGAGCGCCTGCGAGAGCCGATCGAAGAGCAGGGTTCGGTTCGGCAGACCGGTGAGGTGATCGTGCTGCGCGAGGAAGCTGATCTGCTCCTCGGAGCGCTTCACTGAGCTGATGTCCGAGAACACGGCGGCGTAGTTGGTGATGTTGCCGTACTCGTCGCGAATGACGGTGAAGGTCGCCCACTCTGGAAACACGGCGCCCGACTTGCGGCGGTTCCACAGCTCGCCCTGCCAGTGCCCGTCGCGTCGCAGCGTCTGCCACAGGCGCTCGTAGAAGGCGCGATCGTGCCGGCCCGACGAGAGCAGCCGCGGGTTGCGACCCTTCACCTCGGCGAGCGTGTAGCCGGTGATGGCGCTGAAGGCGGGGTTCGCGGTGACGATGCGGTTGTCGGCGTCGGTGATGAGAATCGCCTCGGCGCTGGCGTCGAAGATGCGGCCGTAGAGGGCGAGCTGCGCGCGGGTCTTCGCCGAGCCGGTGACGTCACGCAGGAAGGCGACCCACCGCGTCTGCGCGAACGGCGTCGCCAGCACGTCGAGGGTGATCGTCGAGGCGTCGGCGCGGTTCACCGTGAGGCCTTCGACCGACAGCTGCGCCGGTCGAGGCGGAGACGGAAGCTTCAGCTCGGGCGCGATGGCGGTGAAGGGCTTGCCGGCGATGGTGCGGGGGTCGACGCCGAGAAGGCGCCCCGCGGCCTGGTTGGCCTCGAGCAAGACGCCGTCGCTGTCGAGCACCACGATGCCCTCGGGCGCGTGCTCGAACATCACGCGCAGCTTCAGCTCGTCTTCGAGGGTGAGCGACTCGGGCCGCCAGATCGCCGTCGCCGAGCCCTCGTGGCCGGGAATGGGCATCGACGCGGTGATGACGTCGAGCGCCGTGCCGTCGCTGCGTTTCACCTCGGTGGGGCGCAGCGCGGCGGGCGTCACCGGCACCTGCGCCCGGCTCAATGCATCGGGCAGGGGAGACGGTTGGCCCAGCACCTCGTCACGGCCAAAGCCCAGCAGCCGTTCGGCGGCGTCGTTCCACAACGTGACTTTGCCCTCGTCGTCGTGTCCGACGAAGGCGATGGGCAACGTATCGAGAAGAAAGCCGAGCTGACGAACCGACATCGCGGCGCGCAGTGTACGGGCCTTCTTCGGCGCGTGCGCGACGGCTCCCGCCGCCAACTGCGGGAGGTCAATTCAGTCTCAACGGCACGCCCCGAGGCACATCAGTTGTGCACGAATCACCGGCCGCCGAACGGGGTGTCTCGGCCGCGCGTGGGCAGCAACGAGGGTTGGCCGGTGAGGAAGGTGTCGACCGCGCGTGCAGCCTCCCGCCCATCGGAGATGGCCCAGACGATCAAGCTCGCGCCGCGCATCGCGTCTCCGGCCGCGAAGACGCCCCGCACGTTGGTGGCGAACGACGCGTCGACCTTCACGTTGCCGCGGCTGTCGAGCGCGACGCCCAGCTGCTTCGACAGCGCCGAGGTCTCGGGGCCCGTGAAGCCGAGCGCGAGGACGAGCAGGTCGACCTCGATGCGCCGCGTGGTCTGCGGGTGTTCGACGAGCGCGCCGCCTTCGAGCGTGACCTCGACGCCTTCGATGGCGACGAGCTGGCCTTCAGCGCCGATCAGCTGCTTCGTCATGAAGCCGAAGCTGCGCAGGCCGCCTTCCTCCTGGCTCGACGAGGTGCGGAAGATGAGCGGCCACTGCGGCCACGGGTTGCCCGAGGAGCGCACGGTCGGAGGCACCGGCATCAGCTCGATCTGCGAGACCGACGTGGCGCCTTCACGCAGCGCCGTGCCCAGACAGTCCGAGCCTGTGTCTCCGCCGCCGAGAATGACGACCCGCTTCCCCGTCGCCGCGCCTTCGACGCCTGCGCCCTTCGCGACGCGCCGGTTGGCGGCCTCGAGATAGTCCATCGCCTGCACGACGCCGGTGAGCTCATGGCCCGGCAACGAGAGCGCTCGTGGAGCGCGGGCTCCGATGCCGAGCACCACGGCGTCGTGGGTCGAGTGCAGCTCGCTCCACGAGAGCGTCTTGCCCGGCTCGACGCCAGGCTTGAACGTCACGCCTTCGGCCTCGAGCAGCTTCACGCGGCGATCGATGACGTGCTTCTCGAGCTTGAAGTCGGGAATGCCGAGGCGCAGCAGCCCGCCGAGAGCCTCGTCCTTCTCGTACACGGTGACCAAATGGCCCGCGTGATTGAGCTGCGCCGCCGCGGCGAGCCCCGCAGGCCCGCTGCCGACGATCGCGACGGTCTTGCCCGTTCGATACGTCGGCACCTTCGGCGTCACCCAACTCTCGGCGAAGGCGCGCTCGACGATCTCCTTCTCGATCTGCTCGATGGTGACGGGGTCCTGGTTCACCGAGAGCACGCAGGCGGCTTCACACGGCGCGGGGCAGAGCCGGCCGGTGAACTCGGGGAAGTTGTTGGTCGCGGTGAGCGCCAGGTACGCCTCGCGCCAGCGGCCCCTCCACACGTGCTCGTTGAAGTCGGGAATGGGGTTCCCCAGTGGGCAGCCCTGCTGACAGAACGGAACGCCACAGTCCATGCAGCGGCCCGCCTGCTTCTTCGACTGCTCGGGCAGCAGCGGCAGGACGAACTCACGCGAGTCGTGCAGCCGCTCTTTCTTCTCGCGCTTGGGCGCGCCTTCACGATTCCACTCGAGGAAGCCGGTCGTCTTGCCCATGACTTCAGCCCTCCCTTCCGCCGACCGCGCGAAGCCGGGGAGGACTCGGTCTGGGCCGCAGCTGCGCGCGGCGCGCCTGCAGCACGCGTTTGTAGTCGGTGGGCATCACCTTCACGAACGAGCCGACGAGGTGCTCCCAGTTGTCGAGAATGCGGCGGGCCTGGGCGCTGCCAGTGAAGCGCAGGTGGTTCTCGATGAGCCCGTAGACGAGCCAGATCTCGGACTCGTCGACGAGCGACTCGAGCTCGACCATCTCGAGGTTGCAGCGCTCTCGGAACGCGCGGTTGCGATCGAACACGTACGCGGTGCCGCCGCTCATGCCTGCCGCGAAGTTGCGGCCCGTGGTGCCCAGCACCACCACCACGCCACCGGTCATGTACTCGCACGCGTGATCGCCGACGCCTTCGACGACGCACTTCGCGCCCGAGTTGCGCACGGCGAACCGTTCACCTGCGACGCCCGCGAAGTACGCCTCACCCGCGGTCGCGCCGTAGAGCACCGTGTTGCCGACGATGACGTTCTCTTCGGGCACGAAGCGCGAGGTGGTCGGAGGCCGCACGATGATTCGCCCGCCCGAGAGGCCCTTGCCCACGTAGTCGTTCGCTTCGCCTTCGAGCTCGAGCGTGACGCCGTTGACGAGGAACGCGCCGAAGCTCTGGCCCGCGGCGCCCTGCAGCTTGATGCGCACGGTGTCGTCGGGCAGCCCCTGGCCGCCGAGCTTCTTGATGATCTCTCCCGAGAGCATGGCGCCGACCGCGCGGTGGGCGTTGGTGACGGGCAGGGCGACGGTGACCGGCGAGGCGTTCTCGAGCGTGCGCTTCGTCGCCTCGAGCAGCTGGTGGTCGAGCGAGTCCGACACGTCTTTCTTCTGTGCGGTGGCGCAGCGGCGCGGCGCGGTGTCGGGCGCGTTCGGCAACGAGAAGATCGCCGAGAGGTCGAGCTTCGCGGCCTTCCAGTGCGGCACGTTGGCCTTCGCCTTGAGCTTGTCCACCCGGCCGACGACCTCGTCGAAGGTACGGAACCCGAGCGAGGCCAGGTGCCGGCGAACGCCCTCGGCGAGCAGCATGAAGAAGTTCACGACGTGATTCGGGTCGCCGGTGAACTGCGCACGCAGCTTCGGGTCTTGCGTGGCGATGCCGACGCTGCACGTGTTGAGGTGGCACTTTCTGAGCATCACGCAGCCCTCGACGATGAGCGCTGCAGTGGCGACCCCGAACTCCTCGGCGCCGAGCAGCCCCGCGAGCACGATGTCGCGCGAGGTGCGGAAGCCGCCGTCGACCTGAAGCCTGATGCGGTCGCGCAAGCCGTTCTGAACGAGCACCTGCTGCGCCTCGGCGAGCCCGAGCTCCCATGGCAGGCCCGCGCGCTTGATGGAGGAGAGGGGAGACGCGCCAGTGCCGCCTTCGAAGCCCGAGATGGTGACGCCGCCCGCGCCCGCCTTCGCCACGCCCGCCGCGATGGTGCCGACGCCGACCTCGCTCACCAGCTTCACCGACACCCGCGCGTCGCGGTTGACGCTCTGCAGGTCGTAGATGAGCTGGGCGAGATCTTCGATGGAGTAGATGTCGTGGTGCGGCGGCGGAGAGATGAGCGTCACCCCCGGCGTCGACCAGCGAACCTTCGCGATGCGCTCGTCGACCTTGTGGCCGGGCAGCTGACCGCCTTCACCGGGCTTCGCGCCCTGGGCGACCTTGATCTGCAGCTCGTCGGCGTTGACGAGGTACTCGGTGGTGACGCCGAAGCGGGCGCTCGCGACCTGTTTGATCGCGCTGCGGCGGAAGTCTCCGTTCGCGTCCTTCGTGAAGCGGCGCGGCTCTTCTCCACCTTCGCCCGAGTTCGAGCGCCCACCGATGCGGTTCATCGCGATGGCGAGCGTCTCGTGCGCCTCGGCCGAGATGGAGCCGAAGCTCATCGCGCCGGTGACGAAGCGCCTGGCGAGCGACGCAGCCGACTCGACCTGCTCGAGGGGAATCGCGGGCGACGACGTGTCGAACTCGAGCAGGCCGCGCAGCGTCACGAGCCCGTCGGTCTCGTCGTCGGCGAGCAGCTCGTACTTCGCGAAGGTCTTCGGGTCGTTCGAGCGTGAGGCGTGCTGGAGCGCCGCGATGGTGCCGGGGTTCCACTTGTGCAGCTCACCGCGGCGGCGCCACTGGTACTGCCCGCCCGTGAAAGGAACGATCACGTCTTCTTCGACGAAGCCGCGCGCGTGGCGCTGAACGACCTCACGATCGAGATCGTCGAGCCCGATGCCCTGCAGGCGTGACGGCGTGCCCGAGAAGTGACGATCGATCAGCTCGCGGTTGAGGCCGACGCACTCGAAGATCTGCGCACCGCGGTACGACTGCACCGTCGAGATGCCCATCTTCGACATCACCTTGAGCAACCCTTCGTCGAAGGCGTGCACGAGGTTCTTCTCGGCCTGCTCGAGCTCGACCGGCAGCTCCTTGCGATCGACGAGCTCCTTCACCGAGTCGAAGCAGAGCCACGGGTTCACGGCCGCGGCGCCGTAGCCGATGAGCAGCGCGACGTGATGCACCTCGCGAACTTCTCCCGTCTCGACGACGAGGCCGGTGTGCCGCCGAATACCGTCACGCACGAGACGCTGATGCACGGCTGACAAGCCGAGGAGCGCTGGAATCGGGGCCCGCCGCGCGTCGACGTTGCGATCCGACACGATGAGAATGTCGTGGCCTTCGTCGACGGCCTTCACCGCCGCTTCGCAGAGATCTTCGACGGCGCGCTCGAGGGCTCCCGCGGTGCCGGGCTCGTAGGTCGCGTCGAGCACGCGTGGATCGAAGTCGCCTTTGCCGGCGAGCGCCTTGATGCGCGCGAGCTGGTGATTGGTCAGCACCGGGCCGGGCAGGGTGAGCTTCGCGCACTGCTCGGGCGTCTCTTCGAAGGTGTTGCCATCGGGCCCGAGGCCGACCGCGAGCGACATGACCAGCGACTCTCGAATCGGGTCGATGGGCGGGTTCGTCACCTGCGCGAAGAGCTGATGGAAATAGTCGAACAACGACGGCGCGCGATCGCTCAGCACCGCGAGCGGTGTGTCGGTGCCCATCGAGCCGGTCGGCTCCTTGCCCGTCTCGGCCATCGGGCCCACGACGATTCGCAGGTCTTCGTCCGTCCACCCGAAGGCGCGCTGGCTTCGGGCGAGCTCTTCGGCCACGAGCGCGGTGGGCGCAGGCGCGGCCGGCACGTCGTCCCACGTGAAGACGTTGCGCTCGAGCCACTTCCGGTACGGCCAGCGGGTGGTGATCTCCTTCTTCACCTCGTCGTCTTCGACGATGCGGCCTTCATCGGTGTCGACGAGGAACATGCGGCCGGGCTGCAGGCGGCCCTTTCGTTTCACCTGCGCCGCGGGCACGTCGATGACGCCCGCTTCCGAGGCGAGAATGACGCGATCGTCTTCGGTGATGACGTAGCGCGCGGGGCGAAGGCCGTTGCGATCGAGCGTCGCGCCCACCAGGCGGCCGTCGGTGAAGGTGATCGCCGCCGGGCCGTCCCACGGCTCCATGAGCGAGCTCGAGTACTGGTAGAAGGCGCGCCGCGCGTCGTCCATCTGCGGGTTGCGCTCCCACGCCTCGGGGATCATCAGCATCATCGCGTTCGGCAACGAACGGCCACCGAGCACCAGCAGCTCGAGCATGTTGTCGAACTGCGCCGAGTCGCTCTTGCCGGGCACGATGATGGGCGCGAGCCGCTCGAGGCCACCGCCGAACTTCGCCGACTGCAGCAGCGTGCGCCGCGCCTGCATCGAGTTCCGGTTGCCCTGCACGGTGTTGATCTCGCCGTTGTGCGCGATGAAGCGGAAGGGCTGCGCGAGATCCCACGTGGGGAAGGTGTTGGTCGAGAAGCGCGAGTGCACCACCGCGATGGCCGACTCGAAGAGCGGGTCGCGCAGGTCGGCGTAGAAGCTGGGCAACGACGCGGGCAGCAGCAGGCCCTTGTAGATGATCGTCTCGGCCGAACAGCTCGCGATGTGAAAGCGCCCGTCACCGTCGACGCCGCTCGCGCGCACTCGGTTCTCGGCCAGCTTGCGAATGATGAAGAGCTTGCGCTCGAAGGCCGACGGCACCGTGCGACGCCGCGCGATGAAGAGCTG
>JAEUJR010001098.1 GCA_016793585.1 Archangium sp. | reverse complement strand
AAGTCGCGCGCCTTGCGGAACATCAGCGCGATCGATCGTTTCGTCTCGAACGAGGCGTTGGCGGCTTCGTCGAGCAGGCCATCACGCGCGACCGCGCCGGTCTCTTCGTAGTGCTTGGCGGCGTTGTCGATCTCGCCCTTCGCCACCATCTGCCGGAGCTCGACGACCGGTCCACCCGTGGCCACGAACCGCCCGCCCTGCTCGTCGTCGACGAAGTCGAAATCGGAGTGCATGCCTCGGAAAGGTTAGCGTCGCGGGGCGTGCGGGCCACGTTTTCAGGGCACCCAGTGCACCCGGTTCCGGCCGGCGCGCTTCGCCGCGTACAGCGCCTCGTCAGCGCGGCGCATGAACACCTCGACGGTCTCTCCCGGGCGATAGAGCGTTCCGCCCATCGTGGTGGTGATGCGAATGCCGCGCTCGTTGCCGGGGTGCGCGAACGACCCAATCGCGGCACGCAGTGACTCGGCCCGGTTCTTCGCCGCCGCCTCGGTGAGATCGGCCAGCAGAATGATGAACTCGTCACCACCCACACGGCACGGCAGATCGGTTCTGCGAATCTGCCCGCGCAGAATCCTGCCGACCTCCTTGAGCACGAAGTCTCCGGCCGCGTGGCCGAGCGTGTCGTTCACGGGCTTGAAGTGATCGAGGTCCATCGCGATGAGGGCGAGGCCCGACGAGATGGCCTGTGCGCGCTCCATGAAGACGGGCAGCTCGGCGTCGAAGCAGCGCCGGTTCGAGAGGCCCGTGAGCCCGTCGGTGCGCGCGGTCTGCTCCTCTTCGGTCAGCCGCTGCCTCGTGAACTCGAGCTTCTTGATCGTGTCGACGAGCTCGGCGTTCTGCCTGCGCAGGTCGCCCACCAGGTTGCGCTCGGCGTCGACGAGGAACGCGCAGGTTCGGCGCATGAGCGTGAAGATCGCGTTCGGGTGGCTGACGAGCAGCGACTGAATGCTCTTCTGATCGAGCACCTGCAGCCAGGCGTCGGTCACGGCGACGATGGTGGCGCTGCGTTTGTGGCCGGGGTTGATGAACGAGAGCTCACCGAAGTACGCGCCCGAGCCATAGCTGCGCACGGTGCGGGTGTGCACACGCGCTTCAGCCTGCCCTTCGATGACGAAGTACATCGAGTCGCCGGCTTCGCCCTCGGTCACGATCGCTTCGCCGGCCACACACATTCGAATCGACCCGGCCGCGAAGATCGCCTTCACCTCGTCTTCGGTGAAGGCGTGGAGCGGAGAATCGGCGGGGTAGCTGGCGCGCATACACGCTGATTCTCCGTCACGGAGGCGGGCTGGGGAAATTGCCAACCGGGGTTCCGATGCTACGGATCAACGCATGGTCGAGACTGAGTTGGCCCTCTGGAAGCCGCCGGCGAGCGCGGTGACGCAGGAGGACGAGCTGGCGACGCTGCGCGCGGTGCCGCTGTTCAAGGATCTGAAGGACAGCGATCTGAAGCGCCTCATGAAGGTGCTGCACGTGCGCGAGTACGCCCCGGGAGAAGTCGTCTTCCGCGAAGGGCAGACCGGCGCGGGCATGTACATCATCAAGTCGGGCTCGGTGGACATCGTCATGCACCTCGACGACGGCAACGAGAAGCTGCTGGTGACGCTCGGTGAGCGGCAGTTCTTCGGAGAGCTCGCGCTGCTGGAGTCGATCGCCCGTACCGCCTCGAGCGTCGTGCGCAAGCCGACCGTGCTGCTCGGCATCTTTCAGTCCGATCTCGAGCACCTGCTCGACCGAGACTCCCGGCTCGGCGCGCGCATCG
>JAEUJR010001091.1 GCA_016793585.1 Archangium sp. | reverse complement strand
TCTTCGCGGGCCTTCTCGAGCTCCTGCACCGACTCGGCGAGCCGCTGCAGCTTCCACAGGGCCATGCCCTTCTGGAGCCGCCCACCCTGCAGGCGCGGGTTGATGCTCAGGGCCTTCTCGATGTGCGCGAGCGCGAGATCGGGTTTGCCCTTCTCGAGGGCCACGCGCGAGAGCCCACCGAAGGCCTCGCTGGAGTGCGTGTTCAGCTCGCTGGCCTGTTTGAACTCGGCCTCGGCGCGGTCGAGATCACGCTCGTGATAGGCGAGCTCACCGGTGCCGACGTGCAGCGCGGCGTTCTTCGGATCCTTCTCGAGGCCCTGCTCGAGCACGGGCAGCGCGTCGGAGAAGCGGCGGAACCGCACGTACAACCGTGACAGGTAGAGGTAGGCGTCGGTGATGGTCGCGTCGGCGGCGATGGCGCGCTTGTACCCATCTTCGGCCGACTTGGAGTCGTCGAGCGCATCGGCCACGCGGCCCGAGAGGTACGAGAGCATCGCGTTGCCCGGGAAGCGTGCGTTCGCGCCCGTCATCACCTTCGTCGCCTCGTCCATCTTGCCCAGCAGAATGAGGCTCGAGAGGTAGCCCTCGGTGTAGTCGAGGTTGTCAGGCGCCGCCGTCGCCGCGTCGCGGAAGAGCGGCAGCGCCTTCTCGGGCTGGTTCAGCACCGACAACACGCGCGCCATGCGGCCCTGGGTGAAGGGGTTCTTCGGGTCTGACTTGAGCGCCTCTTCGAAGACGGGCAGCGCCTCGAGCAGCTTCTGATCGACGACGAGCGTCTCGGCCTTCAGGGCCAGCGCCTTGCCCAGCTCACCCGGCGCCATCTCGGCCTTCTTCTCTTTCGTGAGCAGCGCCGTGAGCACCGCCTCGCCCTTCTCGCGGTCCTTCTTCACGACAAGCAGCATCTCGGCCAGCTCGATGCCCGACGAGACGTGATCAGGGTCTGCGGCGAGGGCGGCCTCGTACTTCTCGATCGCCTTGTCGAATTCGTTCTTCTGGCGCTCGATGGTGGCGAGCGCATGCAGCGCCCGCGCGCTCTTCGGGTTCTTGGCCAGCACCGACTGGTACTCGGTGATCGCGTTGCCGATGTTCTTCTTCTGCAGGTACGCCTCGGCGCGAAGGAAGAGCAGCTCGAGATCGTCCTGGTTGCCTTCGCGCGCAAGGGCGTCGCTCGTCAGCGCCTGCGCCGCGTCGGCGTCTTTGCGCACGAGCGCGCTGCCGGCCCGGGCCTTGAGCACCTCGACGTGCTTCTCACCGAGCAGCTCGAGGTTCGCGAGCTCTCCGTCGGCCTGCGCCACCTCACCCGGCCCTGCGGCGTTGTAACGGCGGTGGAGCGAGTAGACGGCCTGGCTCCACACGGCGCGCGCCTCGGGGTACTCCTTCACCGCGAGCGCCTGGTTCGCGAGCTCGCGGGCCGAGTTGTACGACCGGAAGGTGTCCTTCAACATGCCGGCGCGGGCCTGGGCCAGGTAGCCGAACTCACGCGTGTCGGGCTTCACGCGCGCCGGGAAGATCTTCTTGAGGAAGAACCAGCCGTACGGCGTCGCGACGCCCGCGAAGATGCCAGTGCCGAGGAAGCCGGCCACCAGAATGCCCGCGAGAATGTAGGGAACCCGCTTGATGAACGGAACGGGCGCCTTGCTCTCGACGACCGCGACCGCGGCCATGCGGCCTTCGTAGAGCTGCTTGAGCTTCTCCATCGAGGGGCCCTTGGGCTTGTCCTCGACCTGCGGCAGGCCCATCTGCGTCGACGAGCGGCCGGGCGCCTCCATGAGACGCGCGATGACGGCCTGAAAGGCCGGCTCACTGCCGATGGGCTGCCAGTTCTCGGCGTCGAGCGAGACCTCTTCGTTGCCGAGCAGCTGCGCCTCTTCGAGCATCTTGACGATGACCGGCTCTTCGAAGGGGCCGAACACCTTGCCGCTGCGGCGCTTGATGTGGAAGCGGCGCACGGCAGCCGTCGTCGCAGGCGCACCAGCATCTTTCGCGGTGTCGTCGATGAACGACAACATCTCGAGGCCGTCGGACGGGCCCTGCGGCTTCGACGAGGTGGGCGGCAGCGGAGCCCCGAGATCGGCCTCGAGGTCGTCGCTGGGCTTCTTCGGCGCCGCGGTGGGATCGAACTCGAGATCGCCACCGCCGGGGGCAGGCGCGCCACCTCCGAAGTCGACCTCACCGAACGAGGGCACCGACGACGGAGCCGCCGCCGGCGCGGCAGGCGCGTTGAAGTCGAACGCGAGATCGTCCTGCGGGGCGGGGGCCGGCGCGGGGGGCGCGCTGAAGTCGAAGCCACCGCTCACCGGAGCCGGAGCGGCGGGAGGCGGCGCCGCGTCGAAGTCGAACCCACCGGGCGCAGGCGCAGGATCGGCGGGAGGCGGACCGAAGTCGAAGCTGCCCCCACCAGCCACCGGCGCGGGCGCGGGGGCGTCGAAGTCGAAGCCACCGGGCGCGGCCGCGGGCGGAGCGCCGAAGTCGAAGCTGCCGGGCGCCGCGATCGGCTGAGGCAGTGGAGCCTCGTGGCCTGGCTCGTCACCCGGCAGATCGGGGAACGCGAAGCTGCCGGGCGCGGCGACAGGCGCGGGCGCCTCACCGAAGTCGTCAGAGAACGGCACCTCTTCGTTCGGCTGAAACGCCGCCACCGCCTGCGTGGGGGCCGAAGAGCCGCCCGGCAGTGGAATGCCGCCGGCCGTCGAGTCGCTGCCGAAGTCGACCTCGAGCGAATCGCCGCTCGAGAAACCGCCCGGCAACGGCACCGCGCCCGACGCGCTGCTGCGAAGGCCAGAGGGCGTGCTCGCGCCGGGCAGCGGCACCGACCCGGCCCCGCGAACGCCCGAAGGCGTCGAAGCACCCGGCAGCGGAACCGAGCCGCTGCGCATGCCCGATGGCGACGAGCCACCCGGCAACGGAACCGAGCCGCTCCGAATGCCCGATGGCGACGAGCCACCCGGCAACGGAACCGAGCCGCTGCTGCGAAGGCCAGACGGCGACGCTGCGCCTGGCAGCGGAATCGAGCCACCGCTCGAGACTGCGGGCATCGCGCCGGTCGGCCCGGCGCTGAAGTCGAGATCGACGCCCGAGTCTGCGGGCGCCGCGTCGCCCACGCGAGTGGCCTCATCGTTCCACGAGGTGGCGGCCGGCTTGGCCGCGCTGATGCCCGGCAGCGGAACCGCGGCGATGTTGGGCTTGGTGGGTGGCCTCGGCGCCGGAACGTTCGAGGGCGGCGCAGCGGCGCGGCTCGCGCCCGGAATCGCAGCGGCTCCGCCCGGCAACGGCACTGCCCCAGATGGAATCGCGCGCGTCGGAGCGCTCTCCCAATCAGCGGGGCCGGCGGCGCCACTGGGCAACGGCGCGCCCAGCGGCACGGCGCGGGTCGGCTCGTCGTCCCAGCTGGTAGCGGCTGGTTTGGGCGCAGAGATGCCCGGCAGCGGCACGGCTCCGCTCGGTGACGACGAAGGCACGCGCGCACCACCGGGCAGCGGTACCGCCCCGCCCGGCGCCGCAGCGGCTGCTCCACCTGGAAGCGGCACGGCGCCAGCGCTGGCGCCTGGCTTCACCGGGAAGACGTTCTGGCACGTGGGGCACTTGATGCGTGCGCCGCCTGCCGGAATCTTCTTGTCGTCGATGGTGAGGCTCGAGTTGCACGACGGACACGCGACCTTCATGGAGCTCCTTGTGGCGCAGACGCTCGCTTTTGCACCAAGCCGCGCGAGGTTACCCCGCGTCTTGCGTTGGCGGAACTTGCAGTATCGGTGTGCGACATCCAGTGGTGGCGCATGGCCGACCCACGATTCGCCGGGCTGGAAGTAGGAAGTGGCCGTGCTATGCGCGGCGGCCGATGTCTGCCGCCGACCCGCACCTGAGCGTCGTCATTCCGGTCTACAACGAAGAGGCCATCGTCGAGTCGGCGGGCCTCGAGCTCGCCAAAGGCCTGAACGAGCGCGGTTGGGACTACGAGATCATCTTCGCCGAGAACGGCTCCCGCGATCGCACGCCCGAGATCCTCGAGCGCATGACGAAGGAGCACCCTCGCCTGAAGTGGTTCCACAGCGAGACGCCCAACTACGGCTCGGCCCTGAAGGCAGGCATTCTCAAGGCGCGCGGCGCGCTCGTGATCTGTGACGAGATCGATCTCTGCGACCTCGTCTTCTACGACCAGGCCGTTCCGCGGCTCGAGCGTCGTGAAGCCGATCTCATCGTCGGCTCGAAGGCGGCGCGGGGCGCGAGTGATCGCCGGCCCATCGTTCGCCGCGTCGCGACGCGCGCTCACAACGGGTTGCTCCGGGTGGCGCTGGGCTTCAAGGGCACCGACACCCACGGTCTGAAGGCGTTTCGCCGCGAGAAGCTGCTGCCCGTCATCGACAAGTGCGTCGTCGACATGGACGTGTTCGCCTCGGAGTTCGTCGTGCGCGCATGGCGCGAGGGGCTCGAGGTTCGCGAGATTCCCATTCAGCTGATGGAGAAGCGCCAGCCCTCGATTCACCTCTTCAAGCGCGTGCCGAACGTGCTCAAGCAGGTCGCGCGGCTGGTCTACGTGATTCGCGTTCGCGGCCAGTGATCACGGCGTCGAGCGGAACGGGCCCTTCAAGTCTTCGGGCACCTCTCCGTCGAAGGTGAGCACCTCACCGTGCCCCTTCTTCGCCGGGTCTTTCGAGAACTTCGGCGAGAACTTCTTGCCGCCCACCTCGAAGAGCAGCTTGCCGCCCTGCACGTCCCACTTGCCCTCGAGTGACTTCGGCTGCGCGCGCGCGGTGTCGTACGGCTCGAACGAGTAGCGGAAGGTGCCGTCGTAGTGCAGCGCGAGGAACCGATCGGGGCCGCCTTCGTAGCCGGCGTACCAGGTGCCCATCAGCGCCTGCACGTTCTTGTCGTACTTGAGCTTGGTGGTGAGCCACTGCCCGTTGAGCGCCTTGCCGTCAGAGACGAAGACGATGTCGGTGATGCAGACAGGCTGATCGGGATCTTCGGCCGGGAACTGATCACGAATCTCGAGCGAGAGGCGCGTGGTGGTGAAGGGCTTGTCGAAGACGATCAGCTGCTGGCCGCGTTTGTCTTCGAGCGTCACCAGGTGCGTCTGTTTGCCCGCCGCGAACACCAGCTTGTGGGCGCGCGCGAACTCGCCCCAGGTGCTCTCGTTGAAGTTGTTGCCGGTGGTGATGCGCACCTCGTCGATCTTCGTCGGAGACGTGAAGCCGAAGGTGAGCAGCTCGTTGAGCGGATCTGACGTGGTGCTGCACCAGGCGGTGCCGTCACGCGCGTCGAGCAGGTTGAGCGGTTGGTAGAGCGTGGGCCGCGTGTCTTTCTTGAAGTAGCCGGTCGCCTGCGCGAACCCGACCCCGCCGGCGAGGGCGGGCGTCGAGAGCAGGCTGAGCACGAGGAGTGCGCGTCGCATGGAGGCACTCTCTCGTTTTCGCACCAAAGGATCCACATCGCTGGAACACCGGCGTCGTTTGGGCTGTTCGGGCTTTGTGGCATGAGGCCGCGCATGACTCAGGTTCGATCGTCGGTGGTGGCGGTGCTCCTCGCGAGTGTCGTCGCGTGCTCGAAGTGTGACGACAGCGCGGCGGCGGTCGATGCTGGCGCCGTCGACGCAGGCCCGCAGCAGCTCACCGAGGCCGAGCCCAACGAGTCGGCCGAGAAGGCGCTGGTGATCGACCGAACGTCGGTCGTCGAAGCGACGCTCGGAGCCGACCCGCAGAAGCCCGACGAAGACTGGTACGCGCTCAAGGCCGCCCTGCCCCGCACCGTCGATCTGCAGGTCACCGCGCCGATGGGTGGAGACGTGGCGATCGAGGTGATCGACGCGACGAAGACGGTGCTCGCGTCGATCAACGCGGCCGGCGCCGGTGCGACGGAGCGCCTGCCGAACCTCGACGTCTCGGGCACGGTGCTGGTGCG
This sequence comes from Archangium sp., assembly GCA_016793585.1. Next base: position 7,416 of record JAEUJR010001091.1, on the reverse strand, counting down.
CGTCGTCACCCTGAAGAAGGGCGTGGGTGGCGCGTACACGGTGACCGCGACGTTCCGCGAACGGCAGCCGGGCTTCGAGCTCGAGCCCAACGATCGCCGGGTCGACGCCACGCAGGTGCAGCTCGGCCAGGCCGTCTCGGGCTTCATCGCGCACCCGGGTGACGTCGATCTCTTCCGCTTCGAGCTGCCGACGCCGGCTGAAGAAGTCGTGGTCGCGGTCGAGGACGCGGGCGAGAGCGACGGCGGCGAGCTCGACGCGGGGCAGCCCGTCGACGCGGGCGCCGGCCCCGAGCTCAAGACCGCACTGCGCGTCGACGTGAGCGCGGTCGAGGGCGTGTCCTTCGACCTGCAGCTGCTCACCGAGGCCGAAGCCGTGCTCTTCCAGGCGAAGTCGCGCGAGTCGTCTGGGCTGTCGCTGCGCAACGTCGGCGTGCGGCAGGCCGATCGCGTGCTGTACGTGGCGGTTCGCAGCGCTCCGCTCTCGGCAGCGAAAGACGCGAAGAAGGGCTTCAACGTCGAGCGCTCGTACACGCTCACCGTGGTGCCTGAAGAAGCCGGCGCGACTGCCGAGTATGAGCCCAACGACGAGCTGGGGAAGGCAACCGATCTGCCGCCGAACAGCTACCGCGAAGGCTTCATCAACCCGCGCGGAGACACCGATCACTTCAAGCTCACCACCGACGGCCCGAGCATCGTTCGCGTGCAGCTCGGCGGCGTCGAGAAGGTCGATCTGCAGCTCTCGGTCGTGCGGCCCGTCGAAGGCAAACCCGACGAGGTGATCCTCAAGGTGAACGAAGGCGGCACGAAAGAGCCCGAGCTGCTCAACAACGTGCGCTGCGACGGGGTGTGCTGGTTCCGGGTCGAGGGCGTCGCGCGCAAGGTCGACGGCAAGTGGGTGAAGGAAGACGAGAACCCCGATCAGGCGTACCGGCTGTCGAACACCGTCGTACCCGACGACGGCACCGAGGAGCGCGAGCCCAACAACACGCCCGACGCCGGCACACCGCTCTCGTTCGGCAAGGCGGTGCGAGGCACCATCTACCCAAAGAAGGATCTCGACTACTTCGCCCTCGATCTCCGGGACCGTCAGGTGAAGACGCCGATCGCCGCCCAGCTCATCGGCGTGCTCAAGGTCGACGTCGGGCTCTACCTGCACCGCGTCGAAGAAGACGGGAAGCTGACGCTCGTGCAGACCAGCGACAGCGCGAAGGGCGACAAGCCCGAGTCGATTCGGTTCTCGGTCGAGCCCGGCCTCTACCTGTTCGAGGTGCGCGACGTGAAGAACCGCGAGTCGAACTTTCAGGACAGCTACCAGCTGACCGTCGACGAGGGCGACTGAGCGGGCAGAACCGGCGGCGTTGGGTTACGAAGCGCCCATGGACCTCGAGGCCGGGATTCAGCAGCTCAAGAAGGACCTCAACGCGGTCATCCTCGCGCACTACTACCAGGAGTCGGAGATTCAGGACGTCGCCGACTTCGTGGGCGACTCGCTCGCGCTCGCGCAGCAGGCCGAAAAGACGAAGGCCGACGTGATCGTCTTCTGCGGCGTTCACTTCATGGCCGAGACCGCCAAGATCCTGAACCCGGGCAAGCTCGTGTTGCTGCCCGATCTCGCGGCTGGCTGCTCACTCTCCGATCGTTGCCCGCCCGGCCCGTTCAAGGCCTTCAAAGACAAACACCCCGATCACTTCGTCGTCACCTACGTGAACTCGTCGGCGGCGGTGAAGGCGCTCTCGGACGTGATCGTCACCAGCTCGAACGCGGTGAAGATCGTCGACCGCATTCCGAAGGACCGAAAGATTCTCTTCGCGCCCGATCAGCACCTCGGCCGCTACGTGATGAAGCAGACAGGCCGCGACATGGTGCTGTGGCCGGGCGCCTGCATGGTGCACGAGATCTTCAGTGAGAAGCGCCTGGTGCAGCTCAAGGTCGAGCACCCCGACGCCGACGTGATCGCGCACCCCGAGTGTGAGGCGCCGGTGCTCGCGCTCGCCGACTACATCGGCTCGACGAAGCAGCTGCTCGAGTACACGCAGTCGAGCCCGAAGCAGAAGTTCATCGTGGTGACCGAGGCCGGCATCATTCACCAGATGCAGCTGAAGAGCCCCGGCAAGACCTTCGTGCCTGCGCCTCCGGACAACGGCTGCGCGTGCAACGAGTGCCCGCACATGCGCCTCAACACGATGGAGAAGCTCTACCGCTGCATGAAGGACAAGACGCCCAACCTCGATCTCGCCCCGCCGCTGCGCGAGGCCGCCTATGCGCCGCTCAAGCGCATGCTGGAGTGGAGCTGAGCATGTACCAATTCATCTCGAAGCCCGCGTGGGCGCTGGTCGACGCGAAGAAGGGCGACCTGCCGGCCGAGCCGTATGTGGCGCTGCAGAGCCCGGCCGCCTCACCCGAGATCTTCACGAAGGCGCTCGCCCGGGTGGAGTACCGAACGGGCACGCTCGTCTCGCGCATCGAACAGGCGACGGCCGGCGCGAAGGGCCAGGTGCCGGTGTTCAAGCCACCCAACGATCTGCCCGCGCTGCTGCGTACGGCCGATCAGCTGCTCACCTTCGCCCGCCAGCAGGCTGGAGCGCGCGCGAGCGTCTGGCGCTGCACGTGCGGCACGCGCTACGCCGTGCCCTTCTCGCTGATGCGACCGGTGTCGATTCGCTGTGAGCGTTGCGGCAACACGCTCGACCTCGACCCCACCGCAGCCGGAGAGTCACACATCGCCGACCCGATCACGGCCGAGGTGAACGAGTACCGCAAGGCCGTGTCTGCGCTCTTCCGCGAGGCGATGGCGCGCGGCTGGCCCGTGCTGGTGTCGAAGGTGGAGTCGTAGTCTTCGATGCGCCGAAGCACCCTCGATCTCATCCGCTGTCCCTCGTGCAACGCGGGCAGTCTCGTTCCCGACGACGACATCGCCGAGCCTGCGCTCATCTTCGGGCCGGTGCGCTGCCTGGGCTGCCGCTCGACCTGGGCGGTGCACGAGGGCCTCATCGATCTCGCACCCGATCGTCAGAAGGTGAAGGGCCTGCAGCAGGCCATGGAGCTGCCCTGGGTCGCGCGCTCGTGGGAGCGCTACGTGCGGCCAGCGGTCGACGCGGTGCTGACGCGCGGGCAGCTCGATCGCGACAGTGAGTACGTGGCGATGCGGTCGATGCTCGGTACTCCGAATGGGCCGGTGATCGATCTCGGCTGCGGGCCGGGCTTGTTCCTCAAGAAGCTCGTGCGCGATCTGCCGAACGTGAGCGTGATCGGCGTCGATATCTCGCGGCCGATGATCGAAGAGGCGATGGCGCAGTTTCGCGAGCTGCAGCTGGCCGCCGATTTCGTGCGCGCCGAAGCGCCTCCCCTGCCCTTTCTGAACGCGTGTCTCGGCGGCGTGCTCGCGAGCGGCATGGTGCACTTCGTGGAAGATCTCGGCGGGCTGTTGACCGAAGCGCGCCGGGCGCTGAAGCCCCGCGGCAAGTTCGTGGCGAGCACCTATGACTCGTCTGGCCCGGCGAAGCGGCTTCACCAGAGCGCTGGTTTGTTTCCCCGCAGTGAAGACGAGCTCAAGCGCGCGGCCGAGGGCGCGGGGTTCATCAAGTTCGAACGCATTCGCACGGGCCCGGTGATGGTCTGGAGCGCGGAGCTTCCATGATGAGCATCGGCCTGGGCGAGTTGTTGGTGATCGCCGTGATCCTCGCGATGCCGGTGCTGGGCATCGTCGGCATCGTGCTCCTCGTGAAAGGCACGAAAGAGAAGACGAACCTGGGCATCAACTTCACGATCCCCAGCGCGTGCCCGAAGTGCGGCGCGCCGTTGCCCGGCGTGCGCGTGCCGAAGAACTTCCGTCAGATGATGTTCGGAGGGTGGACCTGCTCAGGGTGCGGCGTCGAGCTCGACAAGTGGGGGCGGCCGCTTCAGAAATGAAGCTGCCCGCCTCGCTTCAGATGAACACGCCGCCACGAGCGTCGTGACGAGCCGTCTCAGGCAGGCGGGTCTTCTCGGTGCTGCCCTTCAGCGACTCGAGCATCGTCGGCTTGGAGTGCGCTCCACAGTTCTTGCACTTGCACTGACCGCGCGGGCACGTGCAGTCAGCCGCGCTCTTGCAGTTGCAGGTGGCCGAGGTGCGCTCGCCGAGAACGGGGCGATCAATCGGAGACGCGAGCGCGAAAGAGGCAAAGCCCATCGAGACGGCAGCAACCTTGATGAACGATGACGTGCGCATGAGGCGTCCTTTCTCCGACTGGTGTGCGACCTACATCACCCCCGAGGCGCTTGCCAAGTGCAGCCAAAGCAAAGAAGGTCCGCCGCCTTCGTGACGCCCGCCCTGCCACGCCTGACGCCAACCCACTGGGCCTGGATTGTGGCCTTACTCTGCGGGGTTGCGCCGCTGTTTGCGACCCAGGCCCTGCCCCTCGTCGATCTGCCCCAGCACCTGCATCTGATCTCGGTGCTGCACCGCCTCGACGATCTCTCCACACTCTTTCCCGATGTCTTCGAGCGGCGCGTTCAGCTGACCCCGTACCTTGGCTACTACTACGTGGTCTCGTGGCTGAACTGGCTCTTGCCGCTCGAGCTCGCGAACCGGCTGTTCCTCGCCGCGTATGTCGCCGGGCTTCCGCTCTCGCTCGCGTTCCTGCTGAAGACGCTCAAGCGCCCGACCTGGCCTGCGCTGCTCTCGATTCCCTTCGCGTACGGAGACAGCTTCGCGTGGGGCTTCTTGAACTACTGCACGGCGCTGCCGCTCGCGTTCCTCACGTGCGCGTTCTTCGTGCGTACGATCGAAGACGCGCCTCGGCGCCGGAATTGGGCCTTCGCGCTCGGCGCCGCGCTCGTCTCGGTGCTGCTCTTCCACGTGCAGGTGTTCGCGTGGCTCGGCGTCGCCCTGCCCTTCCTCTTGCTGACGACGCCTTCACCCGAGGGCGTGAAGCACTGGCGGTCACGCGTGCCCGCGATTGTTGGCGTGCTGCCGGGCGTGCTGCTGTTCATCGCGTGGGTTGGGCTGCGCGTCGGGGAGCCTGCGGAGATCGCTCCGGGCCAGCCGTGGAAGTCGTGGGGCCCGATGCTGTCGAAAGAGAACCTCGCCTGGAAGACGTTCGAGCAGAACCGCGACGAGTTTCTGCCCACGCTCGGCAACATGCTGCCCGACGGCAGTGATCAGCTCGCGGTGAAGATCGCCTTCGCGCTCGCGGCGCTCGGTGTCGTGCTCGCGCTCGCGACGGGTCGTGATCAGCGAGACGGCTCGATCGCGCGCTGGCGCATCGTGGGGCTCGCCGGGCTGGGCGTGCTGCTCTACTTCGCGCTGCCCTTCGATATTCGCGGGTACATGTACTACCTGAACACGCGCTACGCGCACCTCGCGGGGGCGCTGATGGTCGCGTGCGTTCCGCCACTCAAGAAGGAGTGGACCGATCGCACGGTGTGGCTCGGCGTGGCGCTCGCGGCGCTGACGGCCTGGCCGCTGTGGAAGGGCTTCAAGGAGTTCGACGCGGAGTCGAAGCCGCTCGCCGAGCTCGCCGCCGATGCTGCTGCGAAGCCGCGTGTGATGGGCCTCGTCTTCGCGCCAGGCTCTCGCGTGATGACGCACCCCGTGTACCTGCACGCGTCGACCGTCATCGCCCGCGAGCGTGGTGGCCTCACGAACTTCTCGTTCGCGCTCACGCCGCACTCACCGCTCAAGTACCGCGCAGAGCCGCCGCCGACGTTCCCCAGCGAGTGGGACCCGCGGCCCTGGTCGCAGTACGCGAGCGCCTACGATCACTTCCTCGTACGGGGCGTTCACCCGTCGCAGCTCTTCGGCGCGCGGCTCGACTCCGAGTTCTTCATCGCTGGCCAGCGCGGAGACTTCTTCCTCGTTCGAAGGCGCTGACCTTGTAGATTCCGCCGTCATGAGCGACTTCCTCTCGATGACAGCGGCACAGGTCGAAGCCCTTCCAGAAGCCAAAGCGGCCGAGGTGCTCGCTGCCTGGGTGAAGGCGAAGCAGACGGCCCTGCCCGAGGCGCTGGTGCAGTCGAAGTCGAAGCCGCACGCGAAGCTCGCGAAGAAGGCGCTCTACCAGCTCAAGTCGGGCGGAGCCGCCGTCGCCGACGTGAAGCCAGCCGCCACCGACACCGTCGCGCCGCTGCCCTCGAAAGAAGACGACGCGATGCTGGGCACGATGTCTCCCGTGCTGGGTACCGGCGACCGCGCGCTCTTCTTCGCCCGCCCGCTGCGCAACGCCGGGGGCATCGAGATCTACCAGGCGATCATCAGCGACGAGTTCGGCATCGTGCAGTTCGATCGTGCGCAGACCAACCGCGCCACCTACCGCACGCGCATCAAGGAGCTCCGCGCGCAGACCGACATGTCGCTCGTCTTCGTGCCGCTCGAGCGCATCATCGAAGAGCTCGGCCGCGCGATGACGCTCAACGATCGCAGCCGCACCAACATCCCCGCGGAGATGGCCGATGGGCTGAACCGTCTCGGCGTGGTGCCGCTCGACCCCGACTGGAAGGTGCCCGCGCTCGAGAGCGGTGACGCGAAGGCCATCGCCGGCTCCGCGAAGCTGCACGACGAGGCCGAGATCAAACAGTGGATGCCGCCCGAGAAGGACCTCACCGCCATGGCCGATCACGCCGCCGAGGTGAAGGACGACGCCGCGAAGCAGCAGACGAAGGCGGCGGAGCTTGCCGCTGCGTTCTTCACGCCCGCGATGCGACAGATCTACGGTCGCCGCCTCTGGTCGATGGGAGAGCTGTTCGAGGCGACCAACCGCGCCGAGGTTGGAGCGCTCGCTCGCGCCACTGCGCGCCACGTCTTCCACACCACCGAGGCCTCGCCGTTCGCGACGCAGCTCTTCGTGAAGGCCTTCGAGCTGGCGTCGAAGCCGAACCCTGCCGACCTGCTGAAGGATCTGCTCGCGAAGGCGCCGGCGGCTCCGAAGCTCGGCGCGCCCGAGCTCAAGTAGTCGTCACGGCGCAAACACCTCGAGCCAGCCGTCGCGCTGCACCCCTTCGTTGGCGAGCGGCACGGGCTGGCCGGTCTCGTCGAGTACGGCGAGGTCGATTGCACCGCTGGCAGGCCTCGCGAGCCCCACCGTCGTCTGCTCGATGAACGCGCCCAGCGGCTCGGTGCCACCGCGCTGCCCTCCAACGCGCACCGCGACCTTCCACGCCCGGTACGGTGGCGCGCTGCCACGGTTGAGCACGGTGACGTCGACTCGACCCGCCGAGCGAACGGCCTGATGCACGTACGGCCGTGTGCCCGAGAGCGAGAGGTACTCGTCGACGGCGGGCCGGTAGGCCGCGGGCACCGGCCGGCTCTTGTTGTTGATGAACGAGACGTGGTGCTCGAGCGCCCACTTCAGCAGCCATCGCACCTGCGCGACGTCGTACCCGAGCACGCCCCACCCGCTCATCTCCCCGCACGTCTCGACCGCCACCGGCGCCCGCCTC
>JAEUJR010001088.1 GCA_016793585.1 Archangium sp. | reverse complement strand
CGAGGAGCGCGAGCTCGTCTTTGGTGAGCTTCGAGAGCGCGAGGTCGACGGAGAAGAGCAGGTCGCTGTCCCACGTGGCGCCGTCGTCGACGAAGGCCCCGACGCCGTACTTCTTCTGCAGCTCTTCTTTCGAGGGGCCGGGGCCGTAGACGTCGCGCGGCGCGCCCACCGAGTAGACGAGCGTGGCGTCGTCCCAGAGGACCTGAATGGGCGTGAACTTTCCGCCGGCCGATTCGACCATGAGGTCCTGCTCCGAGCCCGGCTTCATCGAGACCGTCATCAGCAGCGCCTGTTTGATTTCGCGTGAGAGGCCGTCGAGGCCGGTCGCTCCGGTGGTGGCGTTCTTCGCGGTGACACCTTTGGCCTTCAGCTCGTTCGCGATGACCTCGTTGATCCGTTTGTCGTCGAGCGCCTTCACCGAGGTCACCGGCGGGTCGTTGATTTCGTAGATGGCCTCGGTCGCGAACGCGGGAGCGCACCAGAGCAGCGACGACGTGAGAACTCGGCGAAGCGACGACGACGTGGGCATGGGGGCTCCATCGAAGGCGGTGAGGTGGCGGAAGATGGCGAGCGCGAGGCAGGAGCCCGAGTGGAATCGGCGCCATGGGAGCTCAGCGCTTCATGACGGACAGGAGCGGTGAGTCCAGGCCACGCGCGCTCATCGGCGGCAGGCTTCTCTTCATCGACGACGACGTCTGATCAGCGCGATCAGCATCAGCATCGGCAACGCGCTGCTGGCACCGGAGCACCCGCAGCCGCCAACCGCGGCCCCGGGGTCGGTCGGCATCGGGTCGAGCGGCAACGGGGTGTACCCACCATCGGTCGTCACTCCCGCATCGCTCGCCAGGCCCGCGTCCGCGGCGACTCCTGCATCGGCCGCCCCGGCGTCTTCCGCCCCCGCATCGACGACCAGGCCCGCGTCCTCGAGCACGCCCGCGTCGGCGAGCAGCCCACCGTCCTCGGCGACTGCCCCGGCATCGGAGCCGGCATCGAGCGCCGCCCCGGCGTCGGCCATCACGCCGGCATCGAGCACCGCACCACCGTCGACCCGCACTCCGGCATCGACCACCGCGCCGGCGTCGAGCACCGACCCCGCGTCGACCTGCGCTCCAGCGTCGACCATCACCCCCGCATCCACCGGTGGCACACCCGCATCAGGCACTGCGAGGGTCATCGCCACCGACCGAGCGCCCAGTGAGTGATTCCAGAACGTGCCGCTGCCCGTCGTCTCACGCACCACCGCCACCACGCGCCACTCGTACGTCGTCGAGGGAAGTGCCGTCGTGTCGAGGAACGACTCCGTGCTCACGGGCGTCGCCGTCAGGCGCCCCGCGATGCCCCCCGCGAGCGAGCGCCGGTAGACGTGGTACCCGATGAAGTCGCGGTTCGTGTACGGCGGCCACGACAGCTGCACGCCGTTCACGCCGGGCTGAGCCGCGAGCGACGCCACTGGGGTCGGGTAGAAGAGGCGCAGCGTCGGGTCGCCCAACAGCGCCTGGTACACGGGCATCGACCGGTACGCGAACGACGTGTCGCGCGCGTATGACTGGCCGAACGACTCCAGCGCGCCCAGGCCGTACACCTGCACCGACGGCCGCGCGTACCAGAACGACGCCACCACCTCGCCCGAGCCCAGCGCCGTGCGCATCAGCGCGTTCGAGTAGCTCCAGTCGCCGAAATACGAGCCGAACAGCGCCATCAACCGCGTCTGCGGCACCCGCATCGCCAGCTCGCTGGAGTTCGTCACGCCTGACGCGCTCGTCGGCCCGCCAGCGCCGTCTCCCCACGCGAGCAGCACGCCGCCGTCCTGCTCCAGCGTGGGAAAGAACGGAGCGTCGACGGGCTCCACGCCCAGAATCGCCGTGCCGTCGCGATACGCCGCGCGCCCGAACGCCTCGCCGCTGAAGTACCCGAAACCCGGCCGCACGAGCGCACGACGAGGCAGCGGCGCGGCGCCCGTGCGAAAGCGGTGCACCTTGTCGAGGTAGCGCCCGAGCAGCCCCGTGCCCGCGTCGGCGCCGAACACCGGCAGCCCTTCGAAGTCGACGCGGCCCACCACGACTTCGACCGTCGACGTGTACGTCTGGTCGAACCTGCCGTCGCCCGCGTCGTTGAAGAACGCGCCGACG
>JAEUJR010001087.1 GCA_016793585.1 Archangium sp. | reverse complement strand
GCGGGCTTCTCGACGCCGAACTTCGTGGTCGACCACCTCACGCTCTACGAGAGCACGCACGAGGTGTACCGGCCGCTGCACCACGTTCGTCTGGGTTGATCAGCCGACCATCTTGCGCAGCTCGGTGCGCGCATCGGCCAGGCTCTTTCGCCCACCGCCGACCACCTTCTCGTTCAACGCCATCAGCCGGTCGGCCATCTGCAGCGCGAGGTTGTTCACGATCTTCAGCATCGCGAGGTCGTGGGCGCTGCGCATGCGGCGCAGGTGCGGCCCGGGGAAGCGCAACCCCACGACTCCAGTCAAGGCGAGCGCCGTGGCCGACCGATGCGGCAGCTGACGGAAGAGCGAGAGCTCTCCGAGCGCCGCGCCGGGCCCGAGCACCGCCAGCGTCTTGCCGTTGCGCGAGACCTCGACGTCGCCGTCCAGAATGATCCACAAGGCGTCGCCTGGCTGGCCCTCGTGGAACACGCTCTTGCCGGCGTCGAACTTGCGCATCTCGCAGAGCTCGAAGAGCCGGGAGATCTCGTCATGGGTGAGGCCACTCGCCAGAGGCGTCGAGGCGAACCGCTCCAGCAGAGGTCTCGTATCCATGATCAACCCTAACGACCGGGCCCCGCGCCGACAGCGGATCAACCAAGGCGGAGGCGGCGGTGACCCGGCTGCCGACGAATGACCCACCCGCGGGTTCGGCTTCACTCGTCAGCTGCTTCGTCTTTCGTGAGCACCTGGTCGTGATTGGTGTCGAGCGTGTTCATCACGAGCGAGACGGTGGCCTCGGAGGGCGTGGCGCCGCGCTCGACCAGCGCGCGCTCGAGGTCGGCGCGGGTCACCTTGCCGTCGTGGTCGGCGTCGATGACGTCGAAGCCGCCGAGCCGCTCGAGGCGTGAGCGCACCAGCGCCTCGAGCAGAATCAGGCGCGGTGGCCGCCCACACCCGGCCGCTGGAATCGCCGCGGGGCTCGCCTTCGAGAAGCGCTCGAAGGGCTCGATGCGGTCGAGGCCCAGCAGGTGCGCCCGGGGCACGGCGACGCGGTACGTGCGCTGCGGGTCGAGCGGCGCGCCGGCCAGCGAGACGAGCTGAGCGGCCTCGACCTTCGCGTGGTCATCGACCTGAAGGAACCCACCGTCGCCCTGCGGCGCGAGCCGGCGTGAGAAGGCGACCGCGTCTCGCACGACGACGCCCGGCAGCTCGACGACGACGATCTCGTTGTCGAAGGGCAGCTCGTTCTGCAGGTCGCCGAGCGTGAACACGTCGGTGTGAACCTCGGAGCCGCGCAGCCCACCGCCGTTGAACAGCGCCGCGTCGGCGCCGAGGGCATCGCGCAGCCAGTTGCACACGAAGGTGCCCATCGACGTCTGCCGGGCGCGGGAGCCCGACGAGCTGAGCGGCTCGGCGAGCTCGGGCAGCAACACGCCGCCGGCGAGCCGCTCGACCAGCGCGTTCGACTCGTTCACCAGCGAGCGCAGGGCCGCGTCTTCTGCGAACGGGGCGACGGCTTCGTGCCGAACCTCGACGTGCACCGGCTCGCTCAATGTCACCGTCACCACCGCCGCGTGCGTCGCGTCCATGCCCGACTTCGTCAGCACACAGCGCTCGAAGCGCTCGAGGAAGGGGTCGTGCTCGTGGCCGCCGAGAATGAGCGGCACCACGCCGGTCTTCGCGAGCGCACGGTCATCGGCGATCCACTGATGGGTCATCGCGATGACGGTGTCGCATCGTTCCTGCTCCCGAAGGCGCGCCGCTTCGCGCACCACGGCGTCATTGGGTCGCTCGAGCGCGACCCCGCCGAACGGGGGCCGCCGGTAGACGTCGGCGTCATTCATCACCGCGCCCACGAGCCCCACGCGCCGGCCGCCGACCTCGACGACGTCGAACGCAGGCAGCGGCGGGTCGAAGCCGCGCACGTTCGTGCCCAGCCACACGCCGTGAAACTCGCGCACCCGCGCCTGCAGCTCCGAGAGCGGCACGTCGTCTTCGTGGTTGCCGAACACCACGTGCGTCACGCCGAGCGCGTCGAGGCACCGCACCATGCTGCGACCTCCGTCGAGGCTCGAGAGCACGCTCGGGGCGATGAAGTCTCCTGCCAGCACCACCAGCCAGCGGTCGGCCGGCGTCGTCGCCCGGTGGTGCGCGATGAGCGTCGCCAGCCGGGGCAGGTGCTCGAGCGAATACACGTCGTTGATGGAGATGAGGCCGAGCGTCGCGGTCATGGTTCGAGGAAATGCGCCCCATTGGGCTGTAGACGTGGAGTCACAGGGTGTGCGGCCCGTTGCCAGAAGCCGGGGCGGACCAGCCAGACCATCTCACGAGAATCTCTTCGTCCCCTCGAAGTTCCGGAGAGCCCCAGTGACCGTTCAGAGCACGCAGCGCACGAATCGCCAGCACGTCGCCAAGCCCCGCCCCGCCGCCCAGAAGAAGCAGGTGACGAAGAAGGCGAAGGGCTACATCTCGAAGGTCGACCTGGCGAACCCGCCGAAGGGCATGAACCCGAAGCTGGCCGAGAAGGTTCGCAAGATTGGGCTCACCACCGACAAGTCGCTGCAGCCGGGCTACCCCACGAAGGGCACCACGCACTGCAACGAGGCGGCGCAGAAGTACGCGAAGCAGTTCGGCTACGACGGCTTCAAGGGCCTCAACGCCGACAAGATGAACAAGCTCATGTCGAACCCGAAGAGCGGCTGGCACAAGGTGACCGAAGCCGAGGCGATTCAGGCGGCGAAGGACGGGAAGATGGCGTTCGCGTCGGTGCCGGCGAGCAAGGGCCACGCGCACGGCCACATCGCGGCCGTCACCGGTGAGTACGCGCCCGGCGTCGCCGGCATCTCGCAGGCCGGCTCCGACAACTACGAGTTCGGCACGTGGCGTCGTGAGACCCCCTCCTTCTTCGTGCGCGACTGATGTGGCCCGGCACCGAGGCGTACGAAGACTCGACGCTGACCCTCGACGAAGACGCGCCGGCCGATGAGGTCGACGAGCTCGACGACGAGGGGCCGGTCGACGACGGCGAGCAGCTGTGCGCCGACGACTCCGAGATCGACCCACACATTCTTCAGCTGATTCGCGAGGTCGAAGACCCGGTGGGCTACGAGAAGTTCGAGCGCAAGGCGCCGCCGACGCTGCCGCAGCCCGACCGGGCACGCTCGGTGCCGAACCTGCCGAAGGTCAAGTCGAGCGCGTTCAAGCGCATCTTGCGTTGAGCCCGCTGGGTCCTGTCAGCCGCGGGGCTGTGCCGAGGCGAGCGCATCAGCGAAGAACGCCGAGTGCTGGGCGAGCGCTCGCACGTACTCCTCGACGTCGCGGCGCGTCTCGGGCGAGACCTTGCGGTACGGCATCACGTGTTCATCGGGCACGTAGCGGAAGGTGAAGTTGATGCGCCGCGTGTCGAAGTCGCTGACGTTCACCTTGAAGTGGTGGCCGCCCTTCGTGTCGACGCGCTGCACGCGGTGGAAGGTGCGCTTCTTCCACTGGTCGCCGCCGAAGATCTGCAGGCTGCCGTCGTCGAGCCACTGCTGCTCCACGACACCGTCGCGGTCGCCCGGCTTCGACGAGGTGACGAACTGAAACAGCGCCCGTTCTCCGAGTGAGAGCGAGGCGACGGGGCCGGGCTCGAAGTCTTTGTGCTCTCCGACGCGCGCGGTGTCGACCCACTTCCCGTCTTGCAGTGACGAGCCGTAGAAGTTGATGAGGCAGGTGTTGAGGTGCCAGCCCTTCGGCAGGTCGTCGCCGCGGAACATGCCGCGAGCCCGCGCCTCCATCTCGGCGACGAGGCCACGCAGCGCGCGGGGAAACGGCTCGGCCTCGATGGCGCGGTCCCACACGTGCGGCGGCCGGTAGTAGTCGAGGCAGGCGAACTGCCAGTTGCCCAGCCAGTACACGGGCCGGAGCAGCCGACGCTGCGTCTCACCTGCGGGAATCGGGCGGAAGGCCGAGAAGCGGTTCTCCCAGATGGGGTGCAGCGTCGAGAGATACGACATCACGTCGGCGCGGCTCGCGTTCGACAGGAAGCCTGCGTCGTAATGCAGGCCCTGCACTTTGCGGCCACCGCCGGCTCCGCCGCTCGACTTCTTCGACCGCAGGGGCCATCGCGTGCGCACGAACGCTCCCTTAGCGCGAGACCTGAACGCCGGCGCTGCCGAACTCCACCTTCACCGAGAAGCACGAGCCAGCGGCCGCCGCGGGGAAGGGCTCGGCGCGCTGCATGACGCAGCCTCGCGCGGCCTCGTCGAGCAGCGCGGCTCCCGAAGAGCTCACGACGACCTTCGACGCGGTGCCCGCGCCTTCGACACAGAACGAGACCGGCACCAGGCCCTGCTGGCGAAAGCGCCTGGCCTGCGCGGGGTAACAATCGCCGGCGGCGCGCGCGAGGCGAGCGTGAACCTCGGCGGCGATCGATGGGTCCACCGTCACACCCGGGCTCCCAGTCGACGCGCTTGCACCAGCGCCTGGCGTGGCCGCAGCCACCGGCTCGGAGGTCACGGGGCCAGCTGCTTCGTCCGAACCTGGGGGGCCGCCGGGCTGATCACTGGCGGAAGGTGAGGCGGACTGAGCATCGACGGCCGACGCGGTGGGCTGCTCCTCGTCGCCGCGCACCAGCGCAGGCGGTGGCGGGACGTGAGGGCTCCTCGACGGAACGCCCGGCTTCGACGGAGCGGGCTCGACGGTCGCAGCCGGCTTGCCTGCGCGCGGCATGAGCGAGCCGATGCGAAACACCTCGACCACCGTGGCCTTCTCTGCCGGCGGCTTCGGCTGAGGAGTCACCGCGCGCCCCAGCAGCGCGAGCAGCCCGAGCGCGAGCGCGCCGTGCACCGCGACCGAGACGACGACGGCGAGAGGCCACCGCGCCGTCACCTCGGCCACCTCGGCTCGCTGCAGTCCCTGCCTGCCATGGCCCAGCCTTACACCCGAGGCCGCGGCGTTGTCTCAGCCCCACGGTCCTCCACGAGGCCCTGGTCGGTCGCGGACGCTCGATGCAGCCTGCACGCCGTCAGCCTTGCACCCGAGGGCGCGGCGTCTCCGCGCGAGGCCTTCGTCGATCGCCGCTCGATGCAGCCTGCACGCCGTCAGCCTTGCACCCGAGGACGCGGCGTTGTCTCAGCACCTGCGGTCCTCGACGTCTCCGCGAGGCAGCCTGCACGCCGTCAGCCTTGCACCCAAGGACGCGGCGTTGTCTCAGCACCTGCGGTCCTCGACGTCTCCGCGCGCGGCCTTCGTCGGTCGCGGTCGATGCCTGCACGCCATCAGCCGAGGCGCGGCGTCGTCTCAGCAAAGGGCTACGTCTGCCACCTGGGCTCGAAGGTGTGGTCGCCGCTGCGCTCCATGGCGATGCCGTACACCTCCGAGAGCCGCGCCGTCGTCAGCACGTCGGCGACGCTCCCTTGCGCTGCGACCTTGCCCTTCGCCAACAACACCACGTGCGTCGCGAAGCGCGAGGCGAGTGACACGTCGTGCAACACCGCCAGCACCCCGAGCGACGCCGACACGCGCTGCCGCACCAGGTGCAGCGTCTCGACCTGGTGCCGCACGTCGAGAAAAGCGGTCGGCTCGTCGAGCACCAGCAACGGCGCCTGCTGCACGAGCGCGCGCGCGAGGAAGACGCGGCGACGTTCTCCACCCGACAGCGCCGACACCCGCCGCTCCGCCAGCGCCGAGACGTCGAAGGCCGAGAGCGCCTCACGCGCGAGCTGCTCGTCTTTCTCCCCAGTGAGCCCCAGAGGCCCCAGGTGCGGAGCGCGGCCCATCAGCACCACCTCGAGCGCCGTGAAGTCGAGGCCCTCGGGCGTCTGCTGCGGCACCCACGCGACGGCGCGCGCGAGCTCGGCGGCCGACGCGCCCACCCCGAGCGCGCCCACGCGCACGTCACCGCGCATCGGCTTCAGCAACCCGGCCACCACTTTCGCGAGCGTCGTCTTGCCGGCGCCGTTCGGGCCCAGCACCGCCCACGCCTCGCCCGCCTTCACCTCGAGCGAGACGTCACGCAGCACCTCACAGCCGCCGTACCCTGCAGACACCGACGTCAGCGCCGAGAGCGACATCACTGCTTCGCGAGCTCGGCCTTCACCAGGTTGTGCACCTCGTTCACGCGCGCGATGAACGTGGCGTCGGCGCCCTGCGCCTTCACGTCGTTCTTCAGCACCTGCACCTTGAGCGTGAACTTGCGGGCCACGGCGTCGTCGAGCTGGTTCAGGTCGGCCTCGAGCTTTCGCAGGGCGAGCTCTCCGGCGGGCAGCGCGACCGGCTTGGGCGTCGGCTTCTTCGGGCCCTTCGCGACGCCGGCCAGGTCTTCGGGCTCGAGCTGCGTGGGCGCGGGCTCGACGGGGTCGGGCGTCAGCTTCACTTCACGCGAGCGCTCTGGCTCTCTCGGCGTGTTGGCGATGGGCACGGGCAGGGGCTCGTTGGCCGCGCCCTGCTGCTGTGCCTGCAGCTTCTCGGTGTACTGGTCCCACGCGATGTAGCCACCGACGGCGCCGATGGCGAGCAGGGGCACGGCGAGCCACACCAGCACCGAGCTGCCTGACTTCTTCGGCTCGACCTTCGGCGACGCCATTGGCGTGGGCGTCATCGCCGGCGTCTGGTCGGGCGTACGGCTCGAGTCGAGCGCCGGCGCGTCGTCGGGCGTGGCGCGCGCCGGAGCCTTCTTCACGTCGGTCTTCTCGACCTTCGGGTTGGTGCTGCGGGTCTGCGCCTTGAGCCCCGTGCCCGTGGTGCGTGCCGCGGCTTTGCGGGTCTCCTGCTTCGTCACCGCGGCAGAGCCGGGCTTCGAGGGCCGCGTCTCGGGCAGGGTGCGGGCGCGCGCGTCGGCTTGCTCCGAGAGCCCATCGTCGAGCACCACGCTCGACTGCTCGGCCTCGATGGCGGCGACGACGTCGGTCATCTTCGCGTCCGCGACGACGATGCTGGGCAGGGTGCCGACGGCCTCGGGAGGCGGCTTGCTCGACGGTGCAGGCGCCTTGCGCGTCGGCTGAAACGAGAGCGCCTGGGGCGTCGGCGACTTGTCGACGGCGAGCGCGGGCTCGAGGGCCGTCTTCACCTCGGGAGACGCCTTCACCTCGGGCGCCGTCACGCGCGCCTGTGGCACCTCGTCGAGCGTGAGGGCCGGCATCGCGGCGACCTCGCGCGTGACGCTGCGGTTCGAGGGGTCGAGCGTCTCTTCTTCGGGCACGTGAGGCCCGTCACCCAGCGCCCGCGCCTGCTCGCTCAAGTCAGCCAGCAGCTTGCGCTCGCCCTGGTACTCGGTCGCGAACGCCTCGGTCATGAAGCGGGTCGCCGTCTCGGGGCCGGCCGAGGGGTCGATCTCGAGCAGAATCGTGAGCAACCGCCCGCGCAGCTCTTCGGCCGTCTGGAAGCGCTGGGCCGGGTCGGCCGCGAGCGCCTTCATCACCACTTCGCTGAGCGCGGGCGGACACAGCGGCTCGGCCTGGCTCAGCGGCAGAATCTTCGGGTTCGCCACCGTCGCCATCAGCTCGCCCGGTGACACGCCGTCGAAGGGGCCCTTGCCGGCGATCAGCTCGTAGAGGCACAGGCCCACGGCGTACAGGTCGCTGCGGCGGTCGACCGTCTGGTGCCGCGCCTGCTCGGGCGACATGTAGAGGAACTTGCCCAGCACGATGCTCGGGTGCGTGCGCGTCGACGACAGCGCCGACTTGGCGAGGCCGAAGTCGATGACCTTCACCTCACCCTCGTACGAGATGAGGATGTTCTGCGGGCTCACGTCGCGGTGAACCAGGTTCAGCTCTTTGCCGTCGTCACCCCGTTTGCGGTGCGCGTACGCGAGCGCGTCGAGCAGCCGCGTGGTGACGTAGAGAATGAACGAGAGCGGCAGCTGGAGCGCACGCTCCTGGGCGCGCGCGACGACCCGGCGCAGGTCTTTGCCGTCGATGAACTCGAGCGCGATGTACGGCGCGCCATCGTGCAGGCCCATGTCGAGCACCTGCGCGATGTTGCCGTGCGAGAGCTTCACCAGAATGCGCGCCTCGTCGACGAAGCGGTCGACGAAGTCTTTGTCCTGCGCGAGGTGCGGGAGGATCTTCTTGATGACGCACAGCTTCTCGAAGCCCTGGGCGCCTTCGAGCCGCGCGAGGAAGATCTCACCCATGCCGCCCGTCGAGAGCGGTCGCAAGAGCGTGTAGCGGCCGAAGCGTTGCGGCTTGAACGGCCTCAGGCGTTCTTTGGCGGCTCCCTGACTCATGGTGAACGGGGTGCGACCATTGAACACCAGCGACCTGCTGGGCACCACCGAAGGTTATCGGTCGGGTCACGCATCGGTTGCCTGGTGGCCAAAGCGCTTACTTCCAGCGCACCGAGAAGCGCGCGCCGGTGTCGTCCAACGGCGGGCCGAGCTCGAGAGACGTGCCCGTGCGGATCAGCGAGACCTGCACGTCTTTCGCGCCAGCCAGCTCGAGCCCCCGCCCGACGATGCCCATGTACCAGCCGGGGCGGGAGACCTGATTGCACCACAGCTCGGCCTCGGCGTCGCCCAGCCGGCTCAGCCGCGTGTCGGAGAAGTTGTTGCCGGTGCGGAACTTGTTCGAGAGCCGCTCGAGCGTGCGCCAGGGGCCGATGACGCGCAGGCCGGCCACCATCGCGCGGCCCACCATCGTCTCCTGGTACGAGTCCATGAAGCGCCGGCCGATGAGCAGGTTCTGCTCGTCACGAGTGGCGTTGGGGGCCAGGCGCGCACCCGCGAAGTCGAGAGCCGCCACGAACTGGTCGAGCGGGTAGGCCGGCAGCAGGCGCTTGTCGACGTCGATGCCCAGGTCGCGCAGGTGCACCTTGTCCTGCTCGTTCAGCTGGCCCATGCCGCGGAGCAGCCCCTCGATGGTCTGGGCGAAGATGAGCTTCTCGGACATGGTGCGCGCCGTCGTCTTGCACCGATTTCGCACAGGAGTCTCTCCCCTTGTCGACCCCCACGATGCTCGTCACCGGCGCGAGCGATGGCATTGGCTTTCAGACGGCGCTCCAGCTCGGAAAGAGCGGCGCTTCACTCCTCGTGCACGCGCGCAACGAGGCGAAGGCGAACGACGTGGTGAAGCGGCTGTCGGCCGAGGCCGTCACCGCGCAGCCGGTGTGGGGCGACCTCTCGGTGATGGCCGAGGTGCGAACCCTGGCCGCCCAGGTGAAGCAGCGGGCGCCACGCCTCGAGGCCGGGGTGAACAACGCCGGCGTCTTCGTGCACGAGCTGTCGCGCACGGCCGATGGCTTCGAGCTCACCTTCGCGGTGAACCACTTCGCGCCGTTCCTGCTCACGCACGAGCTGGTGCCGGTGCTCTCGCCCGGGGCGCGCGTGGTGAACGTCTCGTCCATCGCGCACAACCGCGGCCGGGTGTCGGTGAACGACCTGCCGGTACCGAAGACCTTCGACGGCTACGGCGCGTACGCGGCCTCGAAGCTGCTCAACGTGTACTTCACGCACGAGCTCGCCCGGCGGCTCTCGGCGCGCGGCAGCACGGTGTCGACCTTCGCGCTGCACCCCGGCGTCATCACCACCAAGCTGCTGCAGTCGGGCTTCGGCATGGGCGGC
>JAEUJR010001080.1 GCA_016793585.1 Archangium sp. | reverse complement strand
GCCCCCCGCCCCCCCCCCCCCCCGCAGCTCGATGCCGGCGTCCTCGCGCGCCCCGTGCAGCGCGGCGAGCGCCTCTTCGACCGACGCGTACGTCGTCCCCGAGAACCCGCGCTCGCCGAGCGCACGCCCGAGTCGTTGCCGAAACGGCTCGTCGTCGTCGACGAGAATGAGCGAAGGCGCCTCGGTCGTCATGCTGGCCTCTGGGGAATCGAGAACGACACCGTCGTGCCCATGCCGGGCCGCGAGTCGAAGGTGAGCGCGCCGCCGAGCTGCTGCGCGAGCGTGCGCGCGAGGAAGACGCCCAGGCCCATGCCTTTGCCGACGGGCTTGGTGGTGAAGAAGGGCTCTCCGAGGCGGCTGACGACCTGCGCGTCGATGCCGGGGCCGTGGTCTTTCACGAAGAGGGTGAGCGTGCCGTGCTGCTCCACGGCCTCGAGCGCAACCTGGTCAGTCGACGCCTCGAGCGCGTTCT
This sequence comes from Archangium sp., assembly GCA_016793585.1. Next base: position 7,651 of record JAEUJR010001080.1, on the reverse strand, counting down.
TCACGAGGTTGCGCAGCGCCTGCGCGAGCGCGGCGCGTGGCCCCGTCACCACCAGGCCGCTCGCCGCAGGGAGCACCACCCGCTCGACCTGCCGCAGCGCGCTCGTCGCTTCGGTGAGCCACTCGGAGACCGGGAACGTGGTGATGGCTTCACCCGCGAGCTCACCTGAGCGCGCCGACATGCTCTGCAGAATCACGCGGCAGCGCTCGACCTGCTCCCGGACGAGGCGGGCGTCGTCTTTGAGCGTGTCAGGCACCGCGAGCTTCTCGAGGGCGCGCGACATCTCGTGGCTGGCGACGGCGATGGTGCCCAGCGGCGTGGCGAGCTCGTGCGCGGCGCCCGCCGCCAGCGTGGTGAGGGCCGCGAGCTTCTCGTGCTGCCCTGCCTGACGGCGCGCCTCGGCGAGCTGCTGCTCCCGTGCTTCGAGTGACGCGAGCACGCGCTGGACGAAATAGACGATGAAGCCCGCGGCCACCACGAAGGCGACCCACATGCCCGTGAGGTGCAGGCGCATGAGCTCCTGGTGGTTCGGCAGCTCCCAGGTCGAAGGCGCCACCTTGTCGACGAGGAAGAGCGACGCGAAGCCGAGCAACGAGGCGACGAGCTGGAGCCACTGGCGCGTGCGAGAGAGCACCACCGCCGCCAGCACGACGTTCACGAGGTACAGCGCCGTGAAGGGGTTGAAGGGGCCGCCGCTCAACGCGAACACGCCGGTGTGCAGCGCCGCGTCGGCCAGCATCAGGGCGAGCAGCTGGTTCTCCGAGACGCCGCGCCGCTGCCACGCCCACGCGAGCGCATCGAGCCCGAAGCCGACGACGATGAGCGCTCCAATCCACACGACCTGCAGGTGAATGCGCAGGCCGAGCGAGGCCCACAGCAGCAACGCGAGCTGGCACGCCCACACCGCCCGCCGCACCCAGCGGAGCCACGGCAGCGAGACGTCGAGCGCACGGTCGGTCATGGAGGGAAGGGGCTGGCCAGCTCGGGCTTCGTCAGAAACTCGTCGTCCGTCAAGGCGGCGAGGAAGGCGAGCAGGTCTTCGGTCTCCTGGGCGCTCAAGGTGAAGCCACGCACGAGGTCGCTCTGCAGCGGGCTGAACATGCCCGTCTGCCGTTTCGAGCGGCCGCCCTGCGCGTAGTGGGTGATGACGTCTCGCAGCGTCGCGATGGAGCCGTCGTGCATGTACGGCCCCGTCACCGTGGCGTTGCGCAGCGACGGAGCCCTGAACCGGCCCATGTCTCCCGCGCGCCCGGTGACCTCGATGAGGCCTGCGTTGCCGGCAGGGTACGCCCCGTTGCCGTCGAGATTGTACAAGCCTGTGTTGTGAAAAGGAGCGTCGGGCGCAGCGCTGCCGGCGTGCACCACCGAGTCGGCGAAGTTGAAGCCCGCGTGACAGTGGTAGCACTCGAGCGTCTCTGAGTTGAACAGCTCGAGCCCGCGCTTCGCCGAGTCACTCAAGGCGCTCGCGTCACCCGCCGAGTACCGGTCCCACGGGCTGTTGCCCGAGATGAGCACGCGCTCGAACGAGGCGAGGGCGCGCGTGATGGTGACGAGCGAGATGGCCTCGCCGGGGAAGACGCGCGCGAACCGCTCGGCGTAGTCGTCTTCGCTCTGCAGGCGGGCGATGAGCGTGGCCTCGTCGCTGCCAAAGCCGAGCTCGACCGGGTGCTCGCCCAGCAACGGCAACAACGCCTGCCGCTCGAGCGTCGTCACCAGCGGGTTGGCCCACGTCAGCGTCGCGTTGAAGGCCACGTTCGTGAGGCCCTGCGGGTTGCGGGGGTGCGCTTCACCGGTGCTGCCCAGGCCCGTCATGCGCCCGTCGGTGAAGGCGCGCTTCTGCTCGTGACAGGTGGCGCACGACTGCGTGCGGTTCTTCGACAGCCGCACGTCGTAGAAGAGCTTGCGGCCGAGCTGCACCTTCTCGGCCGTCATCGGGTTGTCGTCGGGCACCTTCGGCGTCGGGAAGCCCTTCGGCAGCTTCCAGTCGTAGCCCGCGTCGACGACGGCGCTCGCCGGTGGGCCACACGCGGCCGAGAGGAGCAGGCTGAAGGCGACGAGCGCGCGCACGGTGTCACTGCACCTTGAAGAAGGCCTGCGTTCCAGCGGCGGCGCCACCGAAGGGCAGCCCCAGCTTCGAGAAGAGCGGCGCACAGTCGGTGTCGGTCGGCGCCGACATGCAGCCCGGGGCGCTCATGGCGAGGTTCGTGTCGAGGTTGGCCGTCTCGAAGAGGCTGGCGAGGTCGAGCACGACGACCTGTTCGTCGGGGTCGAAGTCGAGCGTCACGCGAACGCGGTTCGGGTTGCTGCACGACGCGACCGAGTTGGGGGTCGCTCCGGCAACGCAGGCGGTCGAGCCGACGTGCAGGTTGTGGCCCATGGGCAGCCCCGTCGTCACGCCGTCAATCTTGAGAAACTTGTACCCGCCCATCCAATTCCAGAACATCGCGGTCGAGTTCAGCGGAGCCTGCGCCGCCGCCGCGTCCTGGTGGTTCTGGTCGAAGGGCACGCCGAGCGTGAACGAGAGCTTGTGGTAGTGGCCGCCCTCGGCCATGCCGTCGAGCGTCGTGTGGGTGACCTCGGTGCCATTGCTGCACTCGCCAGCCTTGTTCTCGAAGTCGAGCAGCGCCACCCCGGCGCGCTGAAAGGCACCGTCGTCGGTGAGCGCGAAGGGCACGTCGACGCCTTCCTGTGTCGTGAGCACCACGTCGTGCACGTACAGCCGGAAGTCGCGCGGCTTGTATTGGGTTGCAGGCATTCCCACCTGGTACGTCTGGCCACACGCGAAGTCCTGCGCGCCGACCTTCGCCTTGAAGGTGAGCTTCGTCACGTCGGGGTGGGTGTGCACGTGGGTGCCGGCGTCGGCCATCGAGGAGGTCGATGGGCCACAGGCCGTCAGCGCGAAACAGCAGAGCAGGGTGAAGCGGTGCATGGTTTGGTCACTCCGAGGTCGAGACAGACACGGACGCCAGGATGGTGTCGAGCAATTCGCGGCGGGCGTCGGGCGCCGCGGGGTCGACGGACGCAATCGGGGCTGCGTCGAGGTTCACGGTGAGCGTCAGCGGGCTCGAGGTCGTGAGCGTTCTGCCGAGGAAGGGCAGCTGTAGCGTGCGCGCGCTCGTCGACAGGTAGCGACGGCCAGCGAGCTCGACGAAGAGCGTGGTGCCGCCCCACGGCTCCTGCGCGGTGGAGGGGCCGAAGGAGACCTCGAGCGCGCACCACGTTCCCGGTGGTGGCCGAAGCGTGGCGACGGTGGGCTGTGTGGCCTGCGAGAGGTCGAAGGAGAGGTTCACGTCGGCGCGCAGCGGAGAGGTCTCGACGCTGGGGTGCGCGCCGTGGGCCCAGGCGGTCGAGAGCGGAGACCACCGCTGGGCCATGAACTCGAAGCACGACACCCCACGAACGCTCGTGACGGTCAGCCGCGCCGGCGCGGTCGAGACGTTCGCGACCACCGCCTGCACCACGACCTCGATGCCCGCCTCGCGCGACGCGCAGCCCGAGAGCACCAGGAGCCCGATGGCCGCTGCTCTCACAGGTCGACCACCAGGCTGACCACGGGAATGGGCCAGGTGTGAACCGGGCCAGGGCGGGTATCAATCAGTGGCGCCCGAACGCCGGCGAGCAACACGGCCTGCTGGCCGAGCTTGAACACCGCGTCGGCGAGCAGGCTCGTGAGCACCCCCGCGAGCCGCGCGTCGGCGACGCCGTTCACGAACGAGGCGAGCTCTCCCCGTGCGTCGGCGCCGGCCCGCACCCCGAGCCAGCGGAGCGGCTGATACTGCGCGAGCGCCACCAGCACCGCCGCCGGGCCCATGCGCAACCCATAGCGGCCCTCGAGCGGCACCTCACCCGTCAGACTGGCCATCCCCGACCAGCGGTCACCGAAGAAGCCGCTCCAGGCAATGCCGAGCTGCGGCGCCACACCACCGGGCCCCAGCTGCGCGTCGACATCGAGCAGGCGTCGTTCTCGGTCTCGAAGCGTGAGGGCCGAGGGCAGCCGCGCTCCGGCGATGACGCTCACCAACGCCCTGGGCCGCAGCTGACCCGCGCCCGCCACCACCACGCGCGCTGACACGTCGGCTTCGCCCCAGCCCAGCGCCGTCTGGCGCTCGAGGTTCACGGCGAGCTGTTCACGAAGCTGCACTGGCACGTTGACCGAGAGGGTGAGCCACGCTGTCGGCGACCACGACGCGGTGAGGTCGAGCCGCAGCTCGCGCAAGCGAACGGCGTCGAGGTTGGCGACCCCTTCGTCTTGTTGCCAGGCCCGCAGCGTCGTCGCGAGCCGCACGCGCTGGGCGAACGGCTGCTCGGCGCCCATCGACGTCAGCGCCGGGTTGCCACAGGCGCAGGTCGGGCAGGCTGCCGCTGCGGTAGCGAGCAGCACCGTCGAGACTCCGAGCACCACCGCCACACGCATCGCAAGACGCCTACTTCGGCCACCCCGTCGAGGCGCTGCGACACGTTGCCGCACGTCGGGGCACGGGCACTGCACAGCCCGACGAGATGCACCGCAAGGTCTCGAACCTCTTGAGGGCGCAGCACGGTGAGCTTCGGCAGGCCCTCGATGGGTGTTTCATTTCGGGAGGCGTCGACGCACACCAGTTCGACGTCTTCCGGCATCGACTGCTCTGGCACGTCAGCGTGGAGGAGCGGGTGGTGATGCCCGCGCTGCTCGCTGCTCTTCGCCACGCGCCGGGGTGGCGCAACGGGCTGAAGAAGGACCACGCCGGCATCGCCGCGCTCTGCGTGCCCCGCCCCGAGCGGGAGTGGCTCGAGAACCTGCGCGACCTGCTCGATGCGCACTACCGCGTCGAGGAGACCGACGGGGGCCTGTTGTCGACCTGTGACGAGGTCTTCACTGGCGCGCTCGAGCAGCGGGTCGTCGAAGCCATCGAGCGCCACCCGCCGCTGACGCTCGCGCCCTTTCGCCGCGGGCCAGGGGTGCGCAGTCAGATCGCGGCGTTGTTGCAGGTGCTGGGCGTCACCGAGCGGGTTTGAGTTGCTGTTTCGTTCCGAAACATGGGAGAACGGCGCGCATGTCGAACTGTGAAGCGCCCTTCGAGTCGGGTGGTCAGCTCTGCAAGCTCTGTCGGGGCAAACAGCTGGTGGGTGGAGCGCGGTTCTGCTCGCGCCTGGTGGTGAAGAGCCCGCAGATGCAGGCCCTGCTGCCGAAGATGGCGACCGTGGCGAACACCGACGCGTCGGTGGTGATTCGCGGCGAGAGCGGCTCGGGCAAAGAGGTCATCGCGCGCGCGATTCACGCCAACAGCGAGCGTCGGAACAAACCCTTCGTGGCGGTGAACTGCGCGGCGCTGCCCTCCGAGCTGCTCGAGTCGGAGCTGTTTGGCCACGCGCGCGGGGCCTTCACCGGCGCCAACGTCGCGCGGAAGGGCCTGTTCGAGACGGCCGACGGGGGCACGCTGTTCCTCGACGAGATTGCCGAGATGCCGCTGTCGCTGCAGGCGAAGCTGCTGCGCGCCCTGCAAGACGGAGAGATTCGGCGCGTCGGCGAGAGCCAGCCGTTTCAGGTCGACGTGCGGCTGCTCTGCGCGACGCATCAGCACCTGCAGAACGCGGTGCGCGACGGCCGCTTTCGTGAAGACCTCTACTTTCGCCTCAAGGTGTTCACGCTCGTCGTGCCGCCGCTGCGCGAGCGAAAAGAAGACATTCCGGTGCTGGCCACCATGTTCCTCGAGCACGAGAAACACGCGACCTGTCGCATCGCTCCGCGCGCGCTCAAGTCGCTGCTCGGCTACCCCTGGCCGGGCAACGTGCGCGAGCTGTCGAACGCGATGAAGCACGGCGCCGTGTTGTCGATGGGCGGCGACGTCGACCTCGAGCACCTGCCCGAGGAGCTGTCGTCTCCGTCGGTGCCGCTGCCCGTGCCTCCGTCGGCGCCGCTGGCGGCCATGCTCCCGCCGCCGTCTGGCCCGCTCGAGTCGCTCGCGCAGGTCGAGCAACGCCACATCACCGACGTGCTGCGCGCGTGCGGCGGGAAGTCGAGCGACGCCGCCAGGATTCTCGGCATCGGGCGCACCACGTTGTGGCGCAAGATGAAGGAATACGGTCTAGCGGAAGCATGAGGCGTGGTTTACCGGTGTTTCGCGCCAGTGTTTTGAAGTGAAACAGCTTCAAGTGGCTGATTCCGAGCAGAATTGCGCCGGCCGCTTGATGCCGGGCAAATCGTGCGTTCCATCACGAAACATGACGACCTCGCGCAACCCCGCGATGTGACGCGCGCCTCGCGGTACGGCCAATGCACACGGGCTGCGACAGATCGCCGCACCCTGCGGCTTTCGGAGACCTGGGAGGTCACATGCAGTTTGGAAAGACGCGGCTTGCTGCCGCAGCGCTCGCGGTGTGTGCCGCGACGGCGTGGGGCGGTGAGACGCTGCAAGACGTGATGAAGCGGCGGGCGCTCACCCAGCAGGACCTGCTGGCGGCGGCGAAGACGTACGTGCCGACGGGCAAACGAGACGATTTCCTCGCTTTCAGCTCGGGCGGCCAGTCTGGCCAGGTCATCGTCTACGGCATCCCCTCGATGCGAATTCTGAAGTACATCGGCGTGTTCACGCCCGAGCCGTGGCAGGGCTATGGCTTCGACGAAGAATCGAAGGCGGTGCTCAAGGGCGGCGCCATCGGCGGCAAAGACATCACCTGGGGTGACACGCACCACCCAGCCATCAGTGAGACGAACGGCGAGTACGACGGCCAATTCTTGTTCATCAACGACAAGTCGAACCCGCGGCTCGCGGTCATCGACCTGCGTGACTTCGAGACGAAGCAAATCGTCACCAACCCCATCTTCAAGAACGAGCACGGTGGCGCCTTCGTCACCCCGAACTCGGAGTACGTGATGGAGGCGGCGCAGTACGCCGCGCCGCTCGAGAACGGCTTCGTGCCGCTCGACCAGTTCAACGACAAGTACCGCGGTGGCCTCACGTACTGGAAGTTCGACCGCACCAAGGGCCGCCTGCTGCCCGAGGAGTCGTTCTCGTTCGAGCTGCCGCCCTACAGCCAGGACCTGTCGGACTCGGGCAAGGCCGACTCCGATGGTTGGGGTTTCACCAACTCGTTCTGCACCGAGCGCTACGTCGGCGGCATCGAGTCGGGCCGCCCACCGTTCGAGGCCGGCTGCTCGGCGAAAGACACCGACTTTCTGCACGTGACGAACTGGAAGAAGGCCGCCGAGCTCGTGAAGGCGGGCAAGGCGAAGAAGGTGAACGGCCACAACGTGATTCCCATCGACGTGGCGGTGAAGGAGGGCATTCTCTTCCTCATTCCCGAGCCGAAGAGCCCCCACGGCTGCGACGTCACGCCCGACGGCAAGTTCATCATCGTGTCGGGCAAGCTCGACACGCACACGATGGTCTATTCGTTCGCGAAGATTCAGGAGGCCATCAAGGCAGGCAAGTTCGAGGGCAAAGATGCCTATGGCATTCCAATCATTGCCATGAAGGACGCGCTGCACAAACAGGTCGAGCTCGGCCTGGGGCCTCTGCACACGCAGTACGACTCAAAGGCCTGCATCGGCTACACGTCGCTGTACGTCGATTCGCAGGTCGCCAAGTGGGACTATTGCGAGGGCAAGGTGCTCGACAAGCTGTCGGTGCACTACAACATCGGCCACCTGATGACGATGGAGGGTGACTCG
>JAEUJR010001059.1 GCA_016793585.1 Archangium sp. | reverse complement strand
GGAGCTCGAGGTCGTCTTCGGCGAGCTCGCGCGCAAGGACCCGGTGAGCCAACCCGTCGCGCGCGCGTTCAACCTGCCCTGGGCGCGTATCGGGTTGGGCGCGCTGCTCGCTGTCGTTGCGCTCGCGTACCTCATCAAGGTGCTGCGTCGGCTGCAGGGCGGCTCGCACGTGAAGGTCTATCGCGGCGTGCTCGACTGGCTCTCTGACGTCGGCGCGATGCGACACTTCGGTGAGAGCCGCGAACGACACGCCGAGCGCCTCGCGAAGCAAGCTCCGTCATTCGCCGCGCTCACCACCGCGCACCTGCGATTGGCTTTGAAGGGCAACGACCCAACGACGCAGTCGCAGTTCGCCACCCTCGCCCGCGCGACGCTGAAAGAGCTGCGCGCCAACACGCCGTGGACGCTTCGCGTTCGCGGGCTGCTCAACCCCATCGGCTGGTGGTTCACCCGATGACGCCTCTGGAGACCGTATGACCCTCGAGACCGACCCGACCCTCGTGCCTGCCGTGGCGCCCGCTGCGCCCGTCATTCCCCCGGCGCCGAAGGGCATCGCGACGCTCGACGACGTGCGCTCGGTGGCCGGCCGCCTGCGAGACCGCATGCGCGAGCAGGTGATGGGCCGCGACGACATCATCGAGCTGGTGCTGGTGGCGCTCTTCGCCGACGGCCACGTGCTGCTCGAGGACTACCCGGGCTCGGGCAAGACGACGCTCGCGAAGTCGCTGGGCCACTCCATCATCGACGACCTGCACCACGACGACATCGCCGACTTCCGCCGCGTGCAGTTCACGCCCGACCTGCTGCCGAGCGACGTGACGGGCGTGATGATTTTCGACACCGCCACCAACAACTTCACGTTCCGCCGCGGCCCGCTGTTCGCCTACGTGGTGCTCGTCGACGAAATCAATCGCACCTCGCCCAAGGTGCAGTCGGCGCTGCTCGAAGCGATGGCCGAGAAGCAGGTCACCGTCGACAACACGACGCACCGGCTCGACGAGCTGTTCTTCGTGCTGGCGACGCAGAACCCGCTCGACGCGGTGGGCACCTATCCACTCCCGATGGCGCAGCTCGACCGCTTCCTCTTCAAGCTGTCGATGAAGCACATCGACCGCGCGTCGGAGCTCGAGGTGCTGCGCGCTTGGGGAACACCGCGCGTCTCGAGAGACTTGCCGAAGGTGCTGCGTGGAGACGTCGTCGCGTGCCGCAAGTTGGTGCGTGAGACGGTGGCCGTCGACGCGCGGGTGCAGGAGTGCCTCGTCGACGTGGCGCGCCTGCTTCGCGCCGACAAGCGCGTGCGCCAGGGCATCTCGACGCGGTGCCTCGTGCAGGCGATTCCCGCGCTGCAGACGTTGGCCGTGCTGCGGGGCCGCGACTTCGTGTCGAGTGAAGACCTCGAGACGCTGGCGCCCGTGTTGTTCGCGCATCGATTGGAGCTCGCGCCCGGCGTCGTCGCGCCGGCCCTCATCAGCGAGATTCTGAAAGCGCCCATCGAGCGGCTGTCGCGGCAGACGCTTGGGCTGCCTTGAGTTGACGCGCGACCGTCGCCGGTTCGGCTATGGTTCCCACGTGGCCGCCTCTTGGAACCGCTCGTCGTGACCCGCGCACGTTCCTTTCGGCTCCTCTTCATCGAAGGTCTCGTACTCGCGCTCGGTGGGTGTCAGTGCCTGACACTCGATGGCGTCGAGCTGCTCTGCGCCGCTGACTCCGAGTGCCCTCGCGAGCGCCCATTCTGCGTGAGCGACCGCTGCGTGACGTCGCCTGCCGCTCCCGACGCCTCGCTCGTCGATGCAGGGCGCGACGCGGGAGTTCCTGATGCGGGCGCCGACGGCGGCCGAATGGACTCGGGAATGCCAGAAGATGCTGGCGCCTTCGATGACGCGGGCACTCTCGACGCGGGCCCCTTCGACGCCGGGTGTCTGCTCACCGACCCCCTCGACGAGCTCGGCCTCGACACCAACTGTGACGGCATCGATGGTGTTCGAGCGCGGCTCCTCTTCGTGTCTCCGACCGGCTCCGATGGCACGGGCGTCGTCGGAGACCTCAACAGGCCCTTCCGAACGTTCGGCTACGCGCTGGGCCTGGCGAACGCCGATGGTGGCGATGGCATCGTGCTCTTCGCGGGAGACTCCTTCGTCGAGACGGGCAGCTCGCTGCGGTGGACGGGCGAGGTCGTCATCTGGGGTGGTCGCGACACGCTCGGCCGCCCCACCTCACAGCGCACCAGCATCGCCCTCGGCTCGAGCGGCCTCCGAGGTGAAGACCTGACAGCCAGCGCCACGCTCGCAAACCTGAACCTGAGCTCGGCGCCCGCTGATGCTGGGCAGGCGTCGGTGGTGCTGACGCTCGAGCGTGCCTCTCCGACACTCAAGGCGCTGCGCCTGACGGCCGGCGCTGGTGGCGCTGGACTGCCCGGGCTCGATGGAATGGGTGGTGCTTCAGGCGGCGACGGGCAACCCGGCCAACTCCGTGACGCTGGCGCGCCTGGCGGGCTCAGTCCGTGCGGAGCAGAGCCCGGTGGCTCGGGCGGCACTGGCTCGTTGGCAGCCCAGCCCACTGACGGTGGGGGCGGCGCCGCAGGTGGCTCCGAGACCTGCGCCGGGCCCGCGGTGCTGCAGGGCGGGCGGGGCCGCGATGGCGGTGTTGGCGCGACCGGCGTGCAGGGCCCGGCGGCGCTCGAAGCGGGAGCCTTCGTCGTGGGCGAGTGGGTTTCGTGGTTCGCTGACGCGGGCACGGCAGGCGACTGGGGCCAACCCGGCGGCGGCGGAGGCGCGAGCGGCTGCGTCAAGCCGTGCGACACGACGGGCGGTGGCCGGACCCGCTTCGGCGGAGGCGGTGGTGCCGGTGGCTGCGGTGGCGCTGGAGGCCGGGGCGGCAGCGGCGGTGCTCCCTCGGTCGCGCTCCTCGTTCTCAGCGGTCGGCCTGCCCTCGCCGACGTCGAGCTGGTGACGAGCCGTGGTGGTGCGGGTGGCGCAGGAGGTCGAGGCGGTCCAGGCGGTGGGGGCGGCCGGGGTGGCGCCGGTGAGGTCGAGCCCCTGTGTGCCCTGGTCTCGGCGGGCGCTGGTGGTGCAGGCGGCCAGGGTGGCGCCGGCGGAGTCGGTGGCGCTGGCCGTGGAGGGCCCAGCGTCGGCATCTGGTGTGCTCCCGACGCCGGGTTCGATGGTCAACCCGCGTTCAACCTCGGAGCGGGCGGCCTCGCCGCACCCGGCGGCCTCGAGGGCTTCGCTGCAGAACGCTGGGAGTGCCGATGAGAGCGACCCTGCCCGTCTTCGCTTTGCTGCTGCACGCGTGTCAGTGCGCCCAGCTGCCAGACATTCCCTTCCGGTGTGAGCCGAGCACGTGCGGTCCGTCACAGCGCTGCACGGAAGATGGTCGGTGCGTCGAGCAGCCTGATGGCGGTGGCACAGACGCGGGCTCCACGGGTGGCGGGCCCTCGGACGCGGGAGCGATGCCAGACGCAGGGCTCGATGGTGGGCTCGACGCGGGCTGCGTGCCGAGCCGAACCTGTCAGTCGGCCGGCGCCGAGTGCGGGGTGCTCGACGACGGCTGCGGCACGGTCAGCTGTGGCGTCTGTGGTGCCGGGTCGACCTGCGGCGTGTCGATGCCCAATCGCTGCGCGCCCTGCGTTCCCGGCAGCGCAGACGAGCCTGACGACGCGTTCCTCGATTCGAACTGTGATGGCCTCGACGGCGTCGCCGATGGTGGGCTCTTCGTCGACCCCCGCTTCGGCAACGACTCGAACGCCGGGACCCGTGAAGCACCGCTGCGCAGCCTCGGCGCAGCGCTTCAGCGGGCTCCGCAGCAAGGCGCGCATGCCATCTTCGCGTCCGACGGTGACTTCGATGAGCACGTCGCCTGGAGCGCTCCCATCTCGGTCTACGGCGGGTACCGCGCGAGTTTGAATTGGGCTCGCTCGTCCACTCCCTCGAGCCGCGCCCTCATCAGACGGGGCCTGACTGCTCAGGGCCTGCCTTCGTCGGTGGTGCTCGACCGCGTGTCGGTTTCACAGGTCGATGCAGTGCAACCCGGTGAAGCCAGCATCACCCTGCGCCTGCTCGACTCGCCCATCAGCCTGCGCCACCTCATCGTCGAGGCCGGCCGTGGCGCCAACGGCAGCGCTGGCACCCCGGGCGACGCGGGCAGTCCTGGCGGACCGGGGCTGACAGGCGGGCCGGGCAGCCCGGGCCGGGTGGGCTGCATGCTCTCGAGCTGCCAGGCAACGCTCGCCGCTGGAGGCGCTGGGGGGCCGAGCGCGTGCGGCAACGGCGCGCGAGGAAACAACTCAGGCCGGAACGACCCGCTCGATGGAATGAACCTCGACTACATCTCGCGGCTCAGCGAGTGCTTGTCGTGCCCCTGTCAGATGCCGCTCATCGCTGATGATGGGCAGGTCGGGCCCACAGGCACCGATGGCATGCCTGGGCAGCCCGGCCTGGTTCGCGTCGGGCGCGGAACACTCGCCAATGGCATGTGGACGCCCGTCACCGGAGACCCCGGCACTGACGGGCAACCCGGAGAAGAGGGAGGCGGCGGTGGGGCTGGTGGCCAGGTGACGCTGCGGTTCCAGGCTTCGACCGACCTTCCCTTTGTCGTGACGGGGCCGGGCGGCAGCGGTGGAGGTGGGCGAGGCTGTGGCGGCGCAGCGGGCGGACCAGGGCAACCTGGTGGCGCGAGCATCGCCATCGCCGTCTCGGGGCGGCCGCCGAGCTTCACCGCCGTCACGGTGCTGGGAAACTCGGGTGGCACGGGAGGCCCTGGAGGGAGCGGCGGCCAGGGAGGTCAAGGAGGCAGCGGTGGGCCCTCGCGGCTCGGCTACCGAGCGGCGTGCAACCAGGCCTCGATTGCTTTCGACCTCGACCTGACGACCGAGATGGGCACCTTCTCGGGCATGGCGAGTGGCGCGGGCGGCCAGGGCGGCGCGGGTGGCAGGGGCGGCGCGGGCGGCCCAGGCGCACCAGGCATCGGTGGACCGAGCGTGGCCATCTGGTGCGACTCGACGGTGCAGGGCCTCGACGCCGGCGCTGTCACCTTCATGGGCGGCGCAAGTGGCGCCAGCGGGCCCCTGCCTGATGGCGGCGTCATCGCCGGCGTGGCGGAGCACGTCGTCGGCTGCCAGTAGCTACTGCGACAACCACCACACGATGCCGGCGGTGACGAGGGCCGCCGCGAGCACGGCCGACGCGAAGGCGAGCGAGAAGAACGTGTTTCCCTCGTCGCGCAGCTGGAGCGCCTCGGGGAGCGGTCGCGCCATGCCATCTCGCAGCGTCGAACCGCGAGAGATGCCGAGCAGGGCCATCGTCCCGCCCGCGACGGCGAAGGCGCCCGCACCGATGAACGAAGCGATGGGGCCGGTGCGTGAGGGGGCCGACGCAGGTGGGAGCGGCGTGACGACGAGCACCGGAACGACGGGCGCTGCCACCACGGCCGGCGGTGGCGGAGCCGGCTCGGCCTGCTCGAGGGAGAGCTGCTCGACGAGCGACTTCGTGAAGTCCTGGAGGCCCAGCGGCTGCTCGAGCTGAGTCTCCTTCACCCGCAGCGTCGTCTGCCCGAAGGCGTTCCCTGTCTTCACCGACACGGCCTCGAGGTCGAGCACGACGGTCTTGAGCACCATCGCCGCGGTGATGAGCACCACCACGTCTCGCTTCGACGCGCCTGCCTCGGTGAGGGCGCAGGCGCGGCTGGTACAGGCGCTGGCAACCACCTCGATGCCGGCGCCGGCGAACTCGCGCATCAGGGCCTTCTGCGCCTTCTGGGCGAGCGCCGGCTTGACGTCACCACGACCGAGCTCGACGAGCAGCCCCGTGCTGGGCGATGCCGCGAGGAGAAGGGCGACCAGCGCTGGCACTCAGAGCACTCCCAGCAAGACGGCGACGGCCGCTGCGACACCGGCGACGAGCCCCGAGACGAGGGCGCCGGTGTAGAGCCCGTTGGTCGCGACGACGCGCTGCTCGGCCTGCGCGCGGGTGACGCTCAACGGCTCGAGCCGCTGCAGCGCCGCGCGCTCACTCGACGCAAACCCCAGCAACAGCCCCGAGGTGACGGCCGCGGCCACCGAGACCGCGCCCACCACGAACATCGGAGCCCGCGAACGAACGGGCTCTGCCACGGGAGCCGGCAACACCACCACGGCGGGAGCAGCGACGGGCGCGGGCTGCACGACGACAGGCGGCGGAGGCGCTTCGACGACGGGCTTCACCTGTCGCAGCCGGTCGACCATCGAGACCACGAACGCCCGCACACGTTCGGCGCCGGCCGACGCGGGTTGGCTGCGTTTCCACGTGAAGGTGGCGGTCGCGAGCGGCTCGTTCGTCAACGGCGAGAGGCCCTCGAGGTCGATGGAGACGTTCTTGAGCACGCCGACGAGCGACACCAGCACCAGCGCGTCGAGCCCCAGGCCCTTCGCCTGCGACACCAGACACGCGCGGTCGCCATTGCAGGGAACCGTGACGGGCACCACGACGAGCTCGGCCTTGCGCAGCTCGGCCGTGAGCACCGCCTGCACCTGGCCCTGTTGTGCGGCGTTCACGTCGGTCGCCGAGACGAGCACCGCCACCCGCGGCGCGGCGATGACGAGGGCGAGCAGCGTCGCGGTCACGGGGCTCCCTTCGTCAGCTCCTTCTCGAGCTCCTTCAAGTAGGCGTCGACCTCTTCAGCGGTCGCTTCGCCAGACTTGAGCTCGGCCTCGAGGGTGTCGAGCGCCGAGGCCATCGTCCGCTGGCGGTTGGGCGCCAACGCGGCGGCCGCGACCTTGCGCTTCATCGACTCGAGCTTGCGGGTCACCGCTTCGGCCGAGGGCGGCTTGCGCACGTTCGCGGCTCTCGGGGGCTTCGGCGACTCGGTGGGCGCGACGGGCGCCGGAGCGGGCGGAGGCTCGGGTGGCGGGGGCGGCTCGACGACGGCCTTCGGTGGCTCGACGGCCGCGGGCGGGAGTGCGACCAGCTCGAGCGCTGGGGGCTGCAAGGGTGGCTGCAGCTCGACAGCGGGCTCCGGGGAGCGCGTGGCGAGGAACGCCGCGAGCCCGCCGATGACGAGCACCGAGAGCCCTGCGCCGACGAGCACGCCCATGGGTCGCCGCTGCCGCTCGACGATGACGGTGGGTTTCTGAACGGCAGGAGCCTCTTTCGTCTCGGCCGCTACCGTGCGCTGCGGCGCGCGTCGAACCTGGGTGCCTGCCGAACCGAGGTCTGCCTTCACGCGGGCCAGCGCCTTGCGCACGTCGGCCGCCGAGGCGTAGCGGTCTTCTGGCCGCTTCTGCATCAGCTTGAGCACGATGGTGTCGACCGCCTCGGGAATCGAGGCGTCGACGCTCGACGGCGCCGGTGGCTGCTCCGAGACGTGCTTCATCAGCAGGTCCATGCTGTTGGCCGCGTTGAAGGGCAGCTGGCCCGTCAGCAGCTCGAAGGCGAGCACGCCCACCGAGTAGAGGTCGGTGCGGTTCGACACGGGCTGCGCGCGCGCCTGCTCGGGCGGCATGTACGCCGGCGTTCCGCGCACGAGGTTGGCGTTGGTCTGCGGCGACGACGACAGGCCCGGCGCCGTCAGCTTGGCGAGGCCGAAGTCGAGGATCTTCAGGCGATACGAGCCGTCCTGCAGGCGGGTGAGGAGCAGGTTGCCGGGCTTGAGGTCGCGGTGAATGACGCCGGCACCGTGGGCGGCCGCGAGCGCGGCGAGCAGCTGGTCGAGCACGTCGATGCACTCGTGCAGCAGCAGGCGGCCCTGCTCGGCGATGACCTGGTCGAGCGGCTTGCCGTCGAGCAGCTCCATCACCATGTACTGCCGGCCGTCGGGCGTGAGGCCGAAGCTGAAGATGTCGACGATGCCCGGGTGACGAATCGCGTTCACCGCGCGGGCTTCACTGAGCAGCTGCTGCACGATGGTCGGGTCGGCCGCGAGCTCGGGCTTGAGCACCTTGATGGCGACGGGCTTGCCGATGACGGGTTGCAGGCCGCGGTACACGAGACCCATGCCGCCCTCACCGAGCACGGCGGTGACCTGGTACTCACCCAGCATCACGCCGACGAGGCTCTCGCGTTCAGGCAGCTTGAGCGACGCGTCGACCTCGACCGACGCGATGGCGGCCTCGACGGTTCCTCGCGCAGGGACGTGAGCAGGGAGCGCCGACCGTGGAGGGGTGTCGTTCTCAGCCATGAACCACGCCGACTGTAGCGCGTCTCTGCCCGGCGAGAAGGTCTGGGCCTCGTCGTGGTGACGCCCCGGAAAAACGGCTCGGACGACGGTCGATTCTAGGCCTCTGGACGAGCACGAAGGCCGCCGGACTGCGCTACATCCTCGACCGTGCGTCTCGTCTTCTGGCTGATGCTGCTGGCTCCAGCGTTCGCGTACGCGGCCCTGGCCGACTCGTTCACGGCCGAAGAGCAGGCGTTGCTCAAAGAGCTCGACGGCCGGCACTTCATCAAGGCGCGGCGCGCGGCCGAGCAGGTGCTCGAGAAGAACCCCGACTCCTTCGCCGCCACGTGGACCATGGCGCGCGTGCACCACGACGAAGAAGGCAACCACGCGCGGGCGCTCTACTTCTTGAAGCGCGCCGAAGACCTGCTCGGCTGGCGTGACGCCGAGTGGGGCATGAACCTGCTGCTCGAGAAGTACGACCTCGTCTTCGAGATGGCCCGCAACCAGGAGGCCCTCGACGTGCTCGACGACTACGAAGCGCGTTACGGCGCGCCGCCGCCAAACCTTCGCATCTGGCCGTTGTTCAAGTTGGGCCGGGTCGACGAAGCGACGGCCATCGCCACGCGCATGTCGGGCTCCAAAGACCTCGCCGAGCGCATCTGGGGCTACAACGGCCTGCTCAGCATCGCCTTCGAGCAGCACGACCGCGTGCAGGCGCACCACTGGGCCCTCGAGGGGGTGCGCGCGACCGACGAGAAGAGCTGCACGATTCTGCTCAACGCCGGCGGCACCGCGTACACGAACTTCCAGATTCCCGAGGCCGAGGCGCTGATGCTTCGCGCCGACAAGGCGCGCGACTGTACCGCGACGCCGTACGACCAGCTGGCCGTGCTCGCGATGCTGCAGGGCCTGCCGCAGAAGGCGCTCTCGTCGCTGCAGACCGCGCGCACGAAGTACGTCGAGAAGCGCTACCGCCCACAGTTCGCCCTCGTGCGCCGCGAAGTGCTCTGCGACCTGCTCGGCACGCTGGGGAAAGAGCCCGACGCCTTCAAGCTCGCGGCAGAGCTGTACCGGCAACCGGCGCGCACCGGCATGACGAGCAGCCCCGTGAAGGTCGAGCGCACGCGCCGCACGCTGCGCTACCTCTACGCGCTCGACGGCCAGATTCGCCGCCTCGAGGAGCGCGCGTCGTACGGCCCGCGCCTCAAGGGCCTCTTCGACGTGTCCTCCGAGCTGTCGAGCGCCATCGCCACGAGATGGGAAGTGCGCCGCGCGCTCATGCAATTGCTCTCGGAGGACGACCGCCTGCTGCTCGTCGTGCGCCCCAACCTCTCTGACGTCGGCGACTGGGCCGCGTGGAGAACGGGCGACCTCATCGACGTGCTCGGCCAGGGCGTCATGCGCACCGGCATCGCGAAGGCGCGCGAGCTCGACGCACCCACCCCCATCGCCGCCAGCTACTACGACGCCTTCGAGGCCGAGCTCGCGCTGAAGAACGGTGACGAAGCCGACGCCATCACCTTCGCCACCAACGCCCTCAAGGGCCTGCCCAGAGAAGAGGCGCTGCTGCGGTGGCGGCTGCAGGCGATTCGCGCCGAGGCCTCACGCAAAGAAGGCAAAGACGCCGACGCGAAGGCCGACTTCGACGTGGTGATGCGCCAGTGGCCGACGATTCTGCGCATTCTCGAAATCGAGCTGCCCGCCAGCCTCTCGCACGACGGCTCCGAGCTCGCCGACGAGACCGCCTCACGCCTCGGCCGCTCCGACCGCTTTCGCATCACCGACGACGCGCCCTTCAAGCTGCGCGTCGACGCCCAGGGCAAAGGCGTCGTCATCTGTCTCACCGACTCGGCCGGCTCACGCCTGGCCTGCGCCACGGGAGAGACGGCGACCGCCGCCCTCGACGCCTTTCACAACGAGGCCTTCTCGCCGAAGGTCTCTCTCACCGACAGCGACCTGCGCAGCCTCGACGGCTCACCGGTGCGGGTCTCTGCCGACGACGCGCTCAAGAAGGTGCTCGAGCCATGAGAAGCGTCTTCTTTGTCATGCTGTTCGCCCACCTCGCGTTCGCCGAAGATGCGAATGATTGCCGCAAACGCGGAGGCGCGTGGAAGGTCGAAGGCCTCTCTTCCGGTTGCGCCATCAAGGGCAAACGCGACGGCGTCTGGCGCGACGTGGCCGAAGGCGGCCAGCTGCTCGAAGAGACGTCGTGGAAGCTGGGCAAACGCGACGGCCCCAGCGTCGGGTACTTCATCAACTGCCAGATTCGCTGGCGGGGCGGCTGGCTCAACGGCCAGCGCGACGGCGAGTGGACCGAGTGGGCGCTCGACGGAAAGAAGGTGTCGAAGGGCAGCTACACGAAGGGCGTGCGCGTCGGAGAGTGGACGACGTTTCACCCACAGTCAGGCGAGAAGCACCTGGTGGGGCCGTACGCGTCGGGCTTGATGAACGGCACCTTCAAGGAGCACCTCATCTCTGGCGAGGCGTGGCGCGACGTCGAGTTCCGCGGCGGAGAACGGTTCGGCGAGAAGCAGACCGCCTGCACGAAGCTCGGCGGCCGCTGGTTCGTCGACCTCGAGGAGCCCGGCGAAGGGTGTCTCGTCGCGAAGCAGCGCTCGGGGGAGTGGACGACGTACGACGGGCACGGGAAACGCCGCGCGGTGAAGACCTACGTGAAGGGCGTGTTGAACGGCGTCTACACGGACTACCACCCCACCGGAGAGGTGCTCCACCAGGGCAAGTTCGTCGACGGCCTGCCCGAGGGCGTGCACGAGTACCGCGCAGTCGATGGCTCGCTGCTCGGCCGCTCCACCGTCACGCACGGCACCGGCGAGTGGAAGACGTGGCACCCGACCGGAAAGCTCGGGCTGCACGGCCGGTATGTGCAGGGTTGCCCCGAAGGGCGCTGGCACCTGTGGGACGAAGAGGGCCAGCTCATCGTCGAAGACACCTACGCCAACTGCCAGCGCAACGGTTTGTATACGGATTACCACGAGGGCGGCATTCCCCGGCGCTCGGGCCACTTCGTCGACGGCCAGGAGCAGGGGGAGTGGACCCAGAAGTGGAAGAACGGCAAGACCGAGTGGCAGGGCATGTATGAAAAAGGCGAGCGCACCGGCGAGTGGCGCTTCTTCCGGTGGGACGGCACTTTGTACCGGGTTGGCCCGTTCGCCGGAGACCAGCCCGAAGGCGAGTGGACGCACTTCTTCCCCAACGGCAAACCCGAAGCGAAGGGCTTGAACGAAGGCGGCAAGGCGCAGGGCGCGTGGAAGCTGAGCTGGTCGAGTGGCCAGCCGTGGCGGGAGCCGACGTTCGACCAGGGCAACGAGCTCTCTGACGCAGCGGAGTCGTGCCGCCGGTGGGTCGGCCGCTGGGAGTCGGACCCCGAGAAGGGCACGCTCGGCTGCCTCGTCTGCCGCGCGAAAGAAGACGACACCATCACCCAGGTGGGCATGGGCCTGTGGAGCTTCTGGCACTCCGACGGCACGCTCGAGAAGCGCGGCACGCTCGTCGACGGCAAGCCCACGGGCCACTGGCAATATTTCCACGACAACGGCCAGGTGATGCTCGAGGGCGAGTTCGACGGCGGCGTCGAAGAGGGCAGCTGGCGCGGCTTCTACCGCTCGGGGCAACAGCGCTTCGTCGGCGGCTACGTCGCGGGCAAACCCGACGGCGAGTGGACCAGCAACTTCCCCGATGGGGGCCTGCTCTCCATCGGCTCGTACGTGGCTGGCCAGAAGTCGGGCACGTGGAAGTACCTGACGAAGGGCCGGCTGGAAGAGGTCGTCTCTGTGCCCGACGCGGGCCGCTGAAGCAGAATGCCGAACGTGAGCTTCGGGCGCTGGCTTCCGCTCCTGCTGATGCTGTGGGCATCGAGCGCGGCGGCGCAGGCCTACTGCCTTCCCTCCCCGACGATGTGCCCGTGCTCGGGCCAGGCCCTGTGTGTCTGCAATGCCGACTGTCTCGTCGGTTGTGATGCAGGCTGCGACCTGCGCTGCTCTGGCGGCAGCTGCACGTATCAGCCTGGCGTCGGCTCACAGGTTCAGTGTCAGAGCGCGTCGTCGTGTCTGACGAACGCGGGCAGCAGGCTGACGCTCAGCTGCAGCGCCACCGCCAACTGTGTCGTCGACGCGGGCTCGGAGTCTTCACTCACCTGCGCCTCGAGCACCTGCCGTGGCCAGCTCGGCGATCGCAGCGTCATTCAGCAGCAGACCGGTGCAGCCATCGACGTCGTGCTGGGTGCCGATGCGGGCGTCGCGTGTACCGGCTCGGGCAGCTGCCAGGTGACCGCCGGCGCGCGGGCCACCATCAGCTGCGGCACCGCGACGTCGTGCACGCTGTCGGTCGGCGAAGACAGCCGGGTCACCTGCTCGAGTGCCTGCACCGTCACCTGTCGGGAGTCGTGCCTCGTCAGAGCGCCCGCCTGCACGGTGTCGTGCCCGTCAGACTTTGCGTCGTTCACCACAGGAACGAGCTGTGGCTGCCAACGCCTCCCCGACGCCGGAGTTCTGCAGCCAGACGATGCGGGGGTCGATGCCGGGTCCTTCGTCGATGCTGGGTCCTTCGTCGATGCTGGGTCCTTCGTCGATGCCGGGGCCTTCGTCGATGCCGGGGCCTTCGTCGATGCCGGCTTCGTCGATGCCGGGGCCTTCGTCGATGCTGGTTTCCCCATCGACGCTGGCGATGACACGTCCGACGCTGGCCAGGCCGAGCGTGATGGTGGCGTTTCGTCGACAGCGCCAGCGGACTACCTCGTCGGCTGTGGGTGCTCGTCGGCGGGGCCGCTCTCGGTACTGCTGCTCGTGGTGTTGGCGCGCTCGAAGCGTCGCCGATGAGCTGCGCATCGGTTGGCGAGCGGCAGAACCCATAGTTGACTTGGGTCATGCCAATCGAACCCGATGAGCTGACTCTCCTTCGCGAAGAAGTGCGCGCCCTGCGTCGACGCGTCGAGGCGCCACGCCGGTGGTGGTTGCTGCTCGCCGCGTTGGTGCTGATCAGCTCACTGGCCTGGGCGCAACTCATTCCCTTCACCGCCGACACGCCTGCCCGCGCCTCGGAGGTGAACTCGAACTTTCAGCAACTCAAGACGTGGCTCGAGCAGAAGGTGGGCACGGCAGGCACCGCGGCCATCAGCGCCACGGGGTTGAACCTCAACAACAACCGAATCACCAACGTCGCGGCGCCGGTCGCCGACACCGATGTCGTGACGAAGGCCCACCTCAAGGCGCTCTTCGCGAACCACGTCATCTGGGTGACGGGCGGCACCTGCCCCACGGGCTTCGTGCCCTACCCCACTGCCGAAGGCCGCTACCCGCTGGGTGAAGCGGCCGGTTCGCAGGGCGTGGGAGGCGTCTCCTCCATCTTCGTCGCGACGCAGCAGCAGCAGTCGGCTGGCAGCGGCTACGCCAAGACGGGCGTGGTGGCGCTGGGGAACAACATCGGCGGCTTCGTGGCCGCCGGTGACATCAACGACGTGCAGGGCGGGTGGACGTACCGGCAGAGCACCAACCTCGACATTCGCCCCGTCTACGTGCTGCTCAAGCCCTGCATCTTCAACCCGGCGTACTGACGTCGGAGGCGGGCCACCACCGCGTGGCCGATAAATCGTCTCAAAATCCCCGCCGGGTGCCCCCACTCAAGGGGCATGTCACCCGACCGAAGACTCGCGACACTCCTCTTCCTTCTGCTGTGTGCGGCGTGCGGCCAGGCCCCGAACCGGCCTGATTGCGCCTCCACGTGCGCAGGCTGCTGCGACGCCACCGGGGCCTGTCAGAGCGGCTCGACATCGACCGCGTGTGGGCTCGCTGGGCGCGCGTGCACTGTTTGCTCCACATCGCAGTCGTGTGCAGTCGGCGTCTGCGTCGGCGGCGCGCCCACCACCAACTCCGGCGGCGGAACAGCGCTCGTCACGATGGGCGGAGGCACCACGACCGCGGCAGGCGGAGCGGCGACCTCACCGCGAAGTCCGTGCGCCGGCACCACGCTCGAGTGCCGTGGCAGCTGTGTCGACCCCACGACCGACGAGTCGAACTGCGGCGCCTGCGGCAACCAGTGTCAGGCGGGCCTCGTCTGCAACGCGGGCCGGTGTGAAGCGCTGCCCACCGACTGTCTGGCCAACCCCTGCCCTGGCGACTTCGGCTGCGACCCCGAGACGCGAACGTGCGCGCGGCGGTGCTTCTCGAACGCCGACTGCAAACCGACGGGCTCGTCCTGCACGGCGGCCGGCGTGTGTGCCTGCAGTGGCGGCGCCCGCGCCTGTGGTGCGGTCTGCACGGCCCAGACGTCGAGCTGCCGGTGCCCCTCTGGCTCCGAAGGCCACCCCACGCTCGGCTGCGTCGACGTCGACGAGTGCGCTCGCGGCCTCACGTGTGGCCCCAACGAGCAGTGCCGCAACGAGAGCCCTGGCGCTTCCTGTCAGTGCCTCAACGGCTTCGTGCGCGTGGCGGGCCAGTGCGTCATCAACCGCTGCCTCTCGGGAAACGGCGGCTGTCACGCCTCGGCGACCTGCTCGATGCGCTCGGCCACCGACGTCTCGTGCACGTGCAACGCGGGCTTCGTCGGTGACGGCCAGCGCTGCGCCGCGGAGTGTCTCTCGTCGGGCACCTGCGCCGACCCATCACTCACCTGCTACCCGAGCGACGAGTCCTGGAACGGCGTCTGCGAGCGGCCCGGCTTCGGCCCCGCCGGGTCGTTGTGCTCGACGAACGGAGACTGTCAGGCTGGTACACGCTGCGAGCACGCTCCCGGTGGCAGCATTGGCTTCTGCGCACAGCTTTGCACTTCGACGAGCTGTGGCACTGGAGAGACCTGTACCCAACGCAACGACGGCGCGCGGGTGTGTCTGAAGAACAACGCCGCGATGTGCGACCTGCTGAAGCAGGACTGCGTGAATGGCTGCTTCGCGAGCCAGCAGGGCGCCATGTGCGCGTACGCGGGCTCACGCGCGACGGGCTCGAGCTGCACCTACGTGAATGACTGCGGCGTCGGAGCGACCTGTGTC
>JAEUJR010001058.1 GCA_016793585.1 Archangium sp. | reverse complement strand
GGCGAGGAGCAGGCGTCATGCGTGAGCGGTTACCACGATCGACGCCTCGATCGTCAGCTCCGACGGCGAACGGACTCGAGCAGCGCGTCGAGCAGCTCGCCTGCTTCGGCCCGCGTGCGCTTCGGCTTCGACGAGCGGGTGATGGTCATCGCGCCTTCGACGATGGCGCCCTTCACCATCGCGGCCAGCAGCTCGATCGACAGCGGCTTGAGCACGCCGTCGTGTTGCAGGCGCAGCAGCGTCGTCACCAGGAGCACGCCCGTCTTCGACTCTTCGATGCGACGCCACTCGTCCAACCCGACGATCGACGGGGCCTCGTTGTAGGTGACGCGCACCTCGTCTTCGAGGCAGCAGTCGAGCACGCAGTGCACGCCGGCGCGCAGCTGCTCCCAGTCGTCGTCGATGCCCTCCATGGCCTTCGCAGCCTTCGTGGCGACCGACTCGGCGACCGCCTCGACCACCGCCCGCAGCAGGCCGTTTCGATTGCCGAAGTGGTGGTACAGCGCGCCCGTCGTCAGGCCGGCCGCCTTGCAGATGGGCACCACCTCGACCGCCGCGCTGCCCCCGGTCGCGAACGCCGCGCGCGCCTCGGCGAGCAGCGTCTCACGCGCCCCTTCGTTCTCCCGGGTCTTGATCTTCGATCTCGTCATGACATAAACGACTTACGTAACTGATTTACGCAACCCGCTGACGGAGTCATACCGCATGACGAAGGTGACCGGTGGTTCCCCCGCGCTTCGCCCCACGACACTTCAGACGCCAGCCTCGGCGCCGCAGCCGGTCAGCACGCCTGCTCCCACGGCTCCGACGGGCGGCTGGGGCAGTCAGCGAACGACGAGCCTCGATGAGCGCAGGGCCGCGGCGACGAGCGTCACCACCAACGTCGCGAACCTGAGCGACACCGAGAAGGCCGCCGTCGTCGAGAAGAAGGCGACGTGCCCGTTCATCGGCGCCGCGGTGAAAGGCGGCGAGCTGAAGGTGCGCAACGACGCCGACAAGCCGCTGGCCAGCATCGACGACGTCGCGAAGCTGGGGAACACGGGGCCCGGCAGCAACCTGGGCGAGGTGCTCAAGCTGTTCGCGCAGGGCAACCACGCGCACATGGCCGGCAAGGGCGGCAAGCTCGACACGCCCGTTCCGCTCGGCACCTTCAGCCTCGACTTCCCCGGCTCGCAGGGGTCGCACGCGGGGCACAGCGGCATTCTTCAGGGCGACCCGACGAAGCTGAACTCAGGGCGCATGAGCGAGAAGGACTTCGAGCGCCTCACGAGGTTCGCGAAGAATGGCCTGGTGTCGCGCTCCGACATCGGCCGGTTCATCGCCGAGAACGTGAAGAACGACCCGAACGCGAAGGCCCCCGGGTTTCGCACCGGCATCGTGCTCGCGAAGGACTTCGCCAAGCTCGTGGGTGAAGTGGGCCAGAGCGTGACCGACCGCGCGCACGGCAAGGCGAACCCCGCGCAAGATCGGCAGGTGCTCGAGAAGCTCACCAAGGTGCTCGGCGACGACAACCTCATCGGCTCGGCAGGCGAGTTCGGCTTGCTGGCGACGTTTCTCGCGAACAGCCCGAAGACGAAGCAGGTCGGCGGTCAGCCCGCGTACGCGGTGGAAGATCTCAAGGCGATGTTCGTCGAGAAGCGGCTGCCCGACGGCTGGGAGAATTGGACGAAGACCGCTGGTGACTGGGTGGCGAACACGTCGGCTCTCGCGCTGTCGGCCGAGAAGGCCTACCTGACGATGAAGTGAACGTCGGAGTCGTGAGCGGGTACGAGCGCGCGTGAGGCTCGTACTCGCCCTGCTCTGCGCCTCTGCCTGCGTCCCCACCCTGGGCGCTTCGACGGGGCCGATCGAGGCTCCGGCCGGCGGGTGGTCGTGGGTCGAGTTCGATGACACCCGCTGCGCGAACGGAACGCCGACGGGCCTCGGCATCAACCCACGCGAGGGTGCGAGTGACGTCGTCATCTATCTGATGGGAGGCGGCGCCTGCTGGGACGCGGGCAGCTGCTTCTTCGTGAAGTCGGCGTGGAACATCGACTTCGGCTACGGCAACGCGCAGTTCAGCGGCGAGCGGTTTCGATCGATTCCGTTGTTCGACCGCGCGGTCTCGCCCTTCGCCGACGCGAGCTTCGTGTACCTGCCCTACTGCACGGGCGATCTGCACGTCGGCACCACGACGCAGACGTACGTGCAGGGGCGCCCCACCAGGCACGTCGGCGGGCAGAACCTCGACGCGTTCTTGACGCGGCTCGTGCCCACCTTCGCGAACGCGCGGCGCGTCTTCGTCATCGGGACGAGCGCTGGCGGCTTCGGAGCACAGATGAACGCGTGGCGATTCAAGGCGGCCTTTCCGAAGGCCGAGGTGCACGTGTTGGCCGACTCCGCGGCCATGGTGATGCCTGCCGGGGCGCGCTGGAGTGAGTGGTTCGCCGCGTGGAAGCCCGAGCTGCCACCGGGCTGCAGCGGCTGTTCCGAAACGACGACGGCGTGGGTCGACGCCGCGCGCCGCGACCTGGGCGGTGGCCGAATGGCGCTGGTGACATCGGCCGAAGACGCCCTGCTCGCGACGTTCACCGGAAGATCAACCGACGAATTTCACGCGGGCGTCGACGAGCTGGTGACGAAACACTTCGCGGCTCCAGACACGCTGGTCGTGCCCGGAGCCCGCCACGTCTTCCTCGACGAGTGGACCACGTCGCCCGGCTTCGTCGAGTGGTTGAGACGGTTTCGAGACTGACTTCAGAGCACCTGCAGATCGCCGTCGTGAATGCCGACGACGGGCTTCGAGCTGCCGGTCTTGAAGATGGCGCCGTAGGTGTTGTCGCCAGCGCCGTAGTCGACCGCCGTGTAGGTCTCGCCCGTCTTCTTGTCCTTCACCTGGCGCACGACGAACTCGCCCTGATCGACGGCCTCGAAGGCATCGGCGAGCGTCTTCACGTCGGTGTACGACGACTGGTGGCACGCGGCGATCAGCTGCTTGGTGAGCAGCGAATCGACCGTGCTCGCGCTGGTGACGTCGGCGCGGCTGGTCGTGGTGACCTGATCGAGGAAGTCGTTGAACGTTCCGGCGTCGAGCGCGGTCGACTTCGCAGCGGCGGCCTTGAGTTCCTTCGCGAGCGTCACGGCGAGCTTGCCGGTGAGGCTCATCTTCTTCACTTCGGAGGGCGACAGGCCGTTGTTGTCGAGATCGTACTTCGCGATCATCGTCGTCTTCGCGTACTTCACGGCGCGGTCGACGTCCTTCGAGGTCACCTGCGCGCCCGTCTTGAAGTCGCGGTGATCGATGAACTTGAAGAAGACGTCGGTGAGCTTCTTCTCGGTGCCGGTCAGGCCCTTGAGGGCGGTGGTGATCTCGGCGCGGCTGACGCGGCCGTCGGCGCCACCTGCGTCCTTGATGCGGTTCGCGGCCATCTCGAGGGCGCGGTTCACGTCGGTCTTCGCAATGCGAGGCATGGGGGCTCCTGGGGTGGAAGGAAGGCGCGCAGCTTCGGAGGCCCGCGCGCCCTGATCAAGTCACGACAGCGTCACTTCACATCGGTCCCGGGCGGCACGTCTCCCGGGTTGATCAGTGACAGACCTTTGCCGCTGCCCGACGCGAGGATCATGCCGCGCGACTCGATGCCCTTGAGCGCGCGCGGTTTCAGGTTCGTCACGACGACGACGTTGCGGCCGACGAGTGACTCCGGAGCGAACGCCTCGGCGATGCCAGACACGATCGTGCGCGGAGCGCCTTCACCGAGATCGACCGACAGCTTCAGCAGCTTGTCGGCCTTCTCGACCTTCTCGGCCGCGAGCACCTTGCCGGCCTTGAGCGCGATCTTCGTGAAGTCGGTGAACTCGATCTCGGCAGCCGGGCCGGCAGGCGCCTCGGCCTTCTTCGCAGGCGGAGCCGCAGGTGCCGCAGCCTTCGGGGCCGCAGCCGCGGGCTTCTCGTCAGCCGCCTGCTCCTTCGCCCACGCGTCCTTCAGCGCCACCGTGCGGTTGAACACCAGCGCACCGGGCTTCGAGTCCTTGTCGACGCAGAAGTAGCCGAGCCGCTCGAACTGAAAGCGCGCGCCCTCCTTCTCGCCGGCGAGCGCAGGCTCGACCTTGCCCTTCGCGATCTCGAGCGACGTCGGGTTCAGATCGAGCAGGAACGGCCGCTCGACGCCGGGCTTGTCTTCGTGGGCCTTGCCGGGGAACTCGGCCGAGAAGAGCCGATCGAACAGGCGAATCTCGGCGTCGACCGCGTGCGCGGCGCTCACCCAGTGAATGGTGCCTTTCACCTTTCGCCCGTCGGCCGCGTTGCCACCCTTCGTGGCGGGGTCGTAGGTGCAGTGCAGCTCGGTGATGACGCCGCTCGCGTCCTTCACCACCGACTCGCACTTGATGAAGTACGCGCCGCGCAACCGCACCTCGCGGCCCGGAGCCAGCCGGAAGAACTTCTTCGGCGGGTCTTCCATGAAGTCGTCGCGCTCGATGAAGAGCTCTCCCGAGAACGGCACCTGGCGAACGCCAGCCTTCTCGTCTTCGGGGTTGTTCTGCACCTCGACGTGCTCGACCTGGCCTTTGGGCCAGTTGGTGACGATGACCTTCAACGGGCTCACCACGGCCATGCGGCGCGGCGCCGTGGCGTTCAGGTGATCTCGCACCGCGTTCTCGAGCCGCAGAATGTCGATGACGGTGTCGTTCTTGGTGACGCCGATGTCTTCGCAGAACGCGCGCAGCGCTTCGCTCGTGTAGCCGCGGCGCCGCATGCCGCGAATCGTGGGCATGCGCGGGTCGTCC
>JAEUJR010001038.1 GCA_016793585.1 Archangium sp. | reverse complement strand
GTCGCGAACTACCACGTCGAGCTCGCCAAGATTCTGCTCAAGAAAGAGGGCGGCGAGGCGCAGGCCGAAGACTCGCTGAAGAAGGCGCTCACCATGGTGCCCGGCAGCCCGAAGCTGCTCTCGATGCTCGGTCAGGCGCAGTACCGGCTGAAGAAGGGCGAAGAGGCTCGCCAGACGCTCGAGAAGGCGACCGAAGACCAGAAGCAGAAGAATGGCGAAGCCCGCTTCCTGCTCGCCCGCATCTATCGCGACGACAAGAAGGACAACAAACGCGCGGCAGAGCTCTTCGATCGTGCAGCGGCCGACTACTACTCCGACCCATCGATGGCTTCGATCGCCTACGACGAGCTCGGGTACACCTACGAGCAGGCTGCGAACAAAGAGAAGGCGCGGCTCTCGTACGAGAAGGCCCTCAACGCCGACCAGGACAACGCCGCGGCCTACTGCCACTACGGCCGGTTCCTCGCGAAGGACAATCAGGCTTCTGACAAAGAGAAGATGAAGGCGGTCGGTCAGAAGTACCTGACGCTCGAGCCCAAGGGCGAGTGCGCAGGTGACATGCAGCGCCTCGTCTCGCCCTGACGGGGGCCAACAGGCTGGCTCCTGAGGGTGGCTTGTCACGAATGGCGGGCATCGGTATGAGCGCCCGCGTTCGTCGCCTCGCCGGAGTCCCTCGCGCCCATGTCCGTGTCGTCTGAGCAAATGGTCGAATCCGCCACGAAGGTGGACCGCTCGGTCGTCGGGTTCGCGCGCGATCTCGTCTCGCTGACGAAGCCGCGACTCTCGGGGCTGGTGCTGTTCACCACTGCGGGAGGCATGTGGCTGTCACGCACCTCGCTCCCGTGGTGGCAGTGGGCGGTGACGATGCTCGCGACCGCAGGCACGGTTGGCGCCGCGAACGCGTTCAACTGTTACATCGAGCGAGACTCCGACCGGTTCATGGCACGCACGGCGGTTCGCCCGCTGCCGCAGAGCCGCATGGAGCCCATCGTCGCGCTCGTCTTCGCCGCCCTGCTCGCCCTCGCCTCGGTGCCAGTGCTGTTCCTCGGTGTGAACGCGCTCACCGGCGTGCTCGGTGTGGTTGCGCTCGCGAGCTACGTGCTCGTGTACACGCCGATGAAGTCGCGCACGCACTGGGCGATGGTGGTTGGCGCGATTCCCGGGGCGTTGCCGCCGCTGATGGGGTGGACGGCCGCGACAGGGAAGATCGAAGTGCCGGGCCTGGTGCTCTTCGGCATTCTCTTCTTCTGGCAGCTGCCGCACTTCATCGCGATCGCCCTGTTCCGCAAGGCGGAGTACCGCGCCGCGGGGCTCACCTCATTGCCCCTCGAGAAGGGCGATGACGTCGCGCGGCTCCATGCGCTGCTCTACCTGCTCGCGCTGGTGCCGGTGTCAGTGCTCCCGTTCGTCGTTGGCGTTGCAGGGTGGATCTACCTGGCCGCGGCCGTCACGCTTGGAGCCGGCTTCTTCTGGGTGGCGTTCGACGGCTGGCGACGAAAGGGCGACGCAGTGTGGGCGCGCAAGTTGTTCGGCGTCTCGCTCGCGTACCTGACGGGCCTGTTCGCGGCGCTCGGCATCAGCCCCGGCCTCTGACGGGTCTGGCGACACCCGCACTGTCGTCACCGACCCGGGGCTTGCCCGCCTCACCTGACCGGACTACAGGGCTCAGTTGTCTCGCGCGCCTGGTGGGGAGCGGTTGAGACGTGGCCGGCAACGCGTTCAGACCCACGAGAATTCTTGAGGAAATGGGAGTGTCTGACGTGACGGCCGCCTTGAACCTCGACACCGTGGTCCGGGTGAACCCTGAGACGGCCGTTCAGCGGGTCGGCGGCAGGTACATGGCGGCCACTCCGGACGACCGTTTGCATACGTTCGAGGCGCCTGACGGGTCGGTGTCGGAGGTCGGGGAGCGGATCATCGAGCTGATCGATGGGGCGCGAACGTTGGGCGGGATCATCGACGTGCTGGTGGAAGAGTTCGAGGTGTCGCGCGAGGTGGCTGAAAGCGACACCAGGCAGTTCATCGAGTTGCTGCTGGGCAAACAGGTGCTGACGGTGGGTTGAATTCCACCTCGGGCCAGGGGCACCAAGGGAGACGTGCGCATGAATCGGTTGGCTTCGATCCGAGTGGGGGCGGTGTTTGCGTCGCTGGTCATGGCGGCGGCGGGGTGTACCTGCCCAGGCCCAGTTGACTGCGCCAAGACGCCGACCGACCCGATGTGCGTCTGCGACACGACCGACCTGACCGCGTCATTCACGACGCCAAAAGACGGCGACACCGTCGAGCAGACCAGCAACCTGCAGGTCAAGCTCACTCGCCGCGGCACTGACGTGAATGTCGGCACGGCCAAGCTCGAGATTCGTGGCCCTGGAGCGACCGAGTTCGGAGCCTCGCGCGATGGCGTGGTCGATGGCGTCAACGCCACCTTCTCTGGCGTGCAGCTGCAGCCCGGAGAGAACGCGCTGCGGGCGACGGTCTCCGAAGCGAACTGCACCGGTGCCGCGCCTGCGGTGACGATCGTGGTGACGGCGAAGAGCAACGTCACCCCGCCACCCGTGGTGCTCGGCTGCGACTTCCCTCAAGACACGAACACCGACGGCGTCTTGAACGCGACGGAGCTGCCTGCTGGCCAGGCCGTGTCGGTGCGCGTTCGCACCCAGAATGGAGCCGGCGCGACGTTC
>JAEUJR010001032.1 GCA_016793585.1 Archangium sp. | reverse complement strand
GATGGCGCCGGCGATGAAGCACGTGCGGCCCGGCGTCTTCGCCTCGGCCTTCTCGACGGCGCGGCGCGCACACGCGATGGCGGCCAGGTTCATCGCTTTGACGTGCGGCTCGAGCTTGAAGTCGGCCTGCGCGATGGAGGTGGCTCCGAAGGTGTTCGTCTCGATGACGTCGGCGCCGGCCTCGAGGTACTGCAGGTGAATGGCCTCGATGACCTCGGGCTTCGTCAGGCACAGCACGTCGGAGTTGTTCTTCAGCTCGTGCGGGTGCGTCTTGAACTGCTCGCCGCGGTAGTCGGCCTCGCCGAGCTTGTACGTCTGCACCATCGAGCCCATCGCGCCGTCGAGCACGACGATGCGTTCTTTGAAGAGCTTCTCGAGGGCCTGGCTTCTGGGTGGAGTGGGCATGAGGTCGTCTTTCGGTTCAGGCGCGCGCTTCACGAGCGGCGCGTTTCGAGGGCCGGGCGGGCCGGGTGGCGGTGAGCAGGAACGCGCGGAACGGCGAGCTGCCATCGCGCGGCGTCGAGGTGAGGGTGACGTCGGTGAAGCCCGCGGCGTGCAGCGCGTCTTCGAGCGTCTGCGGCTCGAAGCCCAGGTGCTGGTGGCCCAGGCGCGCCTTCACCCAGGCCTCGGTGTGGGGCATCAGCTCCATCACGACGACGCGGCCGTTGGGCTTGAGCAGCTGCGCGGCCTGCGCGAGCACCGACGCCGGGTCGTTCACGTGGTGCAGGCTCTGCGAGATGACGACGAGGTCGTGCTTCGGCAGGCCCGCGGGCAGGTCGTGCAGGTCGGCCTCGACGAACGAGACGTTCGAGCGCTTCTCTCTCGAGAGCCGGGCCTTCGCCTGCTCGAGCGCCGCGGCGCTGCGGTCGATGGCGGTGACGTGCCGGGCCCAGCGCGAGAGCTCTTGCGTCAGCACCCCGGAGCCGCAGCCGAAGTCGGCCACGTCGAGCTTCGGCAAGAGCGACGACAGCGCCGAGGCCCACAACAGCCACGACTGTCCCGGCTCGAGCAGCTTCTCGTTCAGCGTGTGCCGGTCTTCACGGCGGCGCAGCAGCTCGGTCAGGCGCGCCTGGTCGCCGTGCGCGTCTTCCGACTTCTGCGCGAGCTGAATCAGCGGCCACCGCGCGTCAGAGGCGTCGACGGCGAGCGAGTAATAGGTGAAGCCCGCCTGCCGCTCTTCGCGGATCAGCTCGAGCCCTTTCAGCTTCGCAAGGTGGTGCGAGACCGACGACTGCGCCACGCCGATGAGCGAGACGACCTCGCTCACGTTCAACTTGGCCACCGCCACCAGCCGCAGAATGCGCAGCCGCGTCGGGTCGCCCAGGGCGTGAAAGGTCTCTGACAGCTCCATATCGGTATATCGATGTACGTCGATATGGAGTGCCGCGCAAGTCGAGCCGCTTTCCAGACACCAGCCAGTGGCGCGGGTAACCTTCGGCCGATGCGAGTCGCGGCAGCCGTCGTGCTGGTGATGTCGAGTGCGTGTATCGAGCTGTCGCTTCCCCAACCGCCGCCGCCTCCGGGGCCTGGCACGGTTCAGGGTACGGCCGTCTATGCGGTGCCGGGTCGTGCGGGGTACCGGCCCGCAGGCGGAGCGCGCGTCACGCTGCTCTCCACGGGCGCGGGCACGGTCGCCGCCGCCGACAGCGGGCGCTTCACGCTCTCGAACGTTCGTACCGGCACCGGCCTGCTGCTCTTCACCTTCGACCTCGACGGCGATGGAACGGCGGACCGTCAACGCGCGCTCGACCTCGCCACCCTCGGCGCCGGCCCCGGGAAAAACGTCGCGCTGGGTGACGTGGTGCTGTCTCAGAACGCAACCGTCACGGGGCGCGTGCTGCGCGCCGACAACCCGCTGCCCACCGGCCATGGAGGCATCGCCGTCTTCGTGCCTGGCGCGCCCTACGCGACCGCCACCACCGACACGGGAGACTTCGTGCTCGAGAACCTGCCCGAGGGCACCGTGCGGCTCGCCTTCTTCCTCCAGGGGTATGGCGCCGAGAGCCGTGACGTCGCGGCGCGTGGTGGTGAAGAGAGCCGCGTCTCCACCACCAGCCTCGAGCGCAGCACCGAGGCCGCCACGCCGGCGACCGTGTCGGGCGTGATTCGCCTCGATGACGGTACGCCCGTCGCCAACGCGCGCGTGCGGTTCGTCTCGCCCACGTCGACCTTCGTCGTCACCACCGACGCCACCGGAGCCTTCAGCACCACGACGATGAACGCGACGCTCTACCAGGTGGCCATCGAGGCCGACGGCGCCACGTCGCTCCGGCTGTACAACGTGCTGCTGCTGCCGGGCCTGAACGACCTTGGCGCGCTGCTCCTGACGCGGGGCGAGTCGACGCCCTTGTCCGTCGACGCGGGCGAGTTGACGCCGTTCGACGCAGGCGTCGTGGCTGACGCAGGGAGCGGCACCACCGCCGTCATCGAGCCGTCGGTGCTCGAGCTTGCGCCGGGCGCGACGGGGCAGCTGCGCAGCGGGCGCTCGACGGGGCCGCGGCCGCTCACCGCGCACTGGCGAAACGCTGGAGACGGCGGCCTGGGCGTCACCTTCGACACACCAGACACGAGCGCGTCGTTCGTGCAGGTGTTCGCCCCCGACGCGTCAGGGCTCTTCCCCATCTCGTTGCGCGTCACCGACGTCGTCGGCGTCGACAGCCCCGAAACACGCGGCGTGGTGCGGGTCGGCAGCCGGCCCTCGGTGTCGGTGCGCGTCGACGGAGGCACCAGCATCGCTCCGGGCGCCATCGTCTCGCTCGACGCCATCGGCACCACGAGCGACGGGCAGACCATCGCCTCGTTCCGCTGGGCGCAGCGCACGGGCCCCGCCATCACCATCGGCGCGAACGACGGCCCGAACCTTTCGTTCACGGCGCCGCTCGTGGTTGGCCCCACGCCGATGACCATCGACGTCGTCGCCATCTCGAGCCTCGGCTTCGAGAGCCCCGCCGCCAGTGCCACGCTCGTGCTCCAGCCGGCGGGCGCGCCGACCCTCGTCGCGAGCACCTCGACGCCCATCGTGCTCTTCGACGGCGGCAGCTCGGTCGTCACCTTCACCGCGAGCGTCATGGGCGGCCCGCCCGACGCGGGCTGGGTCTTCTCGTGGTCTCCGCTGCGCGGCGGTTGCCCGTTGCCCGATGGCGGCCTCGACTCCACGTGCCCCGAGGGCTGGGCGTTGTCGAACGTGACGGGCGGCACGGCGCAGTTCCAGGCGCCCTTCGTGTCGGGAGACAAGACGTTCTCGTTCACCGTGACGGCGACGCCGGGCGCGGGGACTCCCGTCTTGTCGACGCAGGTGTCGGTCGACGTGCTCGACCGGTTGCCGCCGACCTGCCGCAGCAGCTCGCTCTCTCCGCTCAGCGTGCTGGTGCAGTGCAACGAGCCCATGCTCGTCACCGCGCTCACCGGTCTCGACGCGGGCGTGGCGGCCTCGTCACGCGTGGTGTCCGACGGAGGCCTGCTGGCGTTCTTCTTCGACCGCGTGTTGCCTCCGGTGCCGCTCCAGTTCGGCGCCAGCGGGCTCGTCGACCGCAGCGGCAACGCCCCGCCGCCGTTCACCGTGAGCGGCACGCCCAGGCTCACGCTGAGCCCCACCTACGCCTCGAGCGGGCCCACCTCGACGACGTACCCTCGGCCGGCGTGGCTGCGGCTCACCTCGGACGCCGGCACGTCGTCGTTCGCCATCGTGGCCCGTGCCACCAGCAGCAGCGAACGCAAGGTGTGGGTCTTCGACCCGCCGCCGAGCTGCGGTGGCGCCGCCTGTCAGCTGGCGCCGTCGGTCTTCCAGTCCATTCCCTTCTATGGGGCGCTGACGAACTCGACCTCGAGCGTCGCCATCGATGGGCGCGCGTACCTCATCACCTCGCGCGGCAACCCGTCGTCGCTCGTCGAGTATGCGAATGGCCAGTGGCAGGAGGTGCCGGTGACGTCGACGCCCGACCTCTTCAGCCTGGGCACCGACGGCAAGCAGCTCTTCGTCTTCTCGGTCGACGGCGGGTCGCTCGAGCGTCGCCTGTTCGATGGAGGAACGTTCGGGCCCGCCGAGCTGGTGACGCCGATTCCGAATGGTGTGCAGTCGGTCGAGATGGCTGCGACGCCGGGCCGCCGCGGCTTCGTCTTCACCACGACGGCAGGCACGGGGAACGTCTTCGAGCAGCTCTCGCCGCCGCTGTGGAACGTGCCGACGAACACGCTGTCGCTCGACACGCAGAACGTCGACCTCAAGGCCGTCATGTTCGGCGAAGACCTGCACGACGCGTTCGTGTTTCGTCGAATCAGCGATGGGTTCGTCGAGGCGAAGGCGTGGAACCCCTTCACGATGCAGACGATGACGAGCGCGGGCGTGCCGACCGACGAGTACGACGTCGCGCCCTTCGGTGCGGGCGCGT
>JAEUJR010001019.1 GCA_016793585.1 Archangium sp. | reverse complement strand
CGGACCCCTCGACGTCACGAAGATTCTCACCGGCAAGCGCGTGCTGTTCGCGGGCGCCACCGGCTTCGTCGGCAAGGTGTCGTTGTCGATGTTGCTGCACCACTACGGCGAAGAGCTCGCGCACGTGTACGTGCTCGTTCGTAAGGGCAGCGCGAAGGACGCGAGGTCGCGCTTCTTCGACAAGGTGGCCACCAGCGAACCCTTCGAGCCGCTGCGCACGAAGTACGGCAGCGAGGCCGCGTCCATCGCGTGGCTCGAGAAGAAGGTCACCATTCTCGACGGCGACATCACCGACCCGTGGATGGGCATGGACGAGACAGCCGCCCGGGCGCTCAAGGGGCAGATCGACGTCGTCATCAACTGCGCAGGCCTCGTCTCGTTCAACCCGTCGCTCGAGGTCGGCCTCAACGTCAACACCCACGGCGTGAAGTTTCTCGTCGAGGCGTGCCTGTTCTGGGACGTGCCCCTGGTGCACATGTCGACGGCCTTCGTCGCCGGCAACCGCTCGGGCCTCGTGTTCGAAGACGAAGAGGTGGTCGGCTACTTCCCGCGCAAGGGCGACCTCGACGGCCGCGACTTCTCGCTCGAGCAGGAATTGGCCGACTGCGAGAAGACGGTCGCGCGCCTGCGGGAGCAGGCCGACGACAAGGCGTTGGCGAGCGAGTTCCGCACGCGCGCCATCGAGCGCCTCGAAGGCGAAGGCCGTGACGCCACCGACGAGAAGGCCCTGCGCCTCGCCGTCGGCCGTGAGCGCAAGCTGTGGCTGACGACCCGCCTCGTCGAGGCCGGTATGGAGCGCGCGAAGCACTGGGGCTGGCCCAACACGTACACGTACACGAAGTCGCTCGGCGAGCAGGTCATCGCGAAGACGCCGGGCCTTCGGTACGCGCTCGTGCGGCCCTCCATCGTCGAGTCGGCGCAGCACTACCCGTTCCCCGG
Organism: Archangium sp.; assembly: GCA_016793585.1. The sequence continues at coordinate 1,378 of JAEUJR010001019.1, read as the reverse complement.
CTGGAACGAGGGCTTCACCACCTCGGCGCCCATCATCTACGCGCTCATGAAGAGCCGCGGCATTCTGCCGACGGGGTTCGACAAGATCCTCGACATGATTCCGGTCGACCAGGTCGCAGGCAGCCTCATCGCCATCACCGCCCAGCAGCTGCGCACCTCGGAGCGCCGCGTCTACCAGCAGGCCACCGGCGACTCGTCTCCGTTCATCGCGGCCCGCTCGACCGAGCTCGTCGGCCTCTACACGCGTGAACACTGGCGCACGAAGAAGACCGGCAACTCGTGGCTCAACGAGCTGCGCAGCCGCAACGAGGCCAAGAGCACCAGCAAGCTGCGCTTCGACACGCTCTCGACGCCGATGATCGCGAAGGGCGCGAAGTGGCTCGCCGGCTTCATCGACGAGCAGAAGCCGACGTGGGGCGCGCCGAAGGTGAGCGCGATGCTCGAGCACGCCAAGGAGCAGCTCGAAGAGGTGGTCGACGACGCCGACCGCCTCAACATGATCGTCGACATCTTCCTGCCCTTCATCTGGAACAACCGCTTCGTCTTCCGCTGCGACAACACGCGCTCGCTGTACGTCGACATGCCGGCGCACGACCGCGCGAAGATCAACTGGAACCCCGAGGCCATCGACTGGCGCCAGTACTTCCTCGAGGTGCACATTCCCGGGTTGGCGAAGTGGGTGTTCCCCGGGCTCGACGAAGAGACCGAGAAGCGCAAGGTGCTGCCGGCCTACCGCGACCTCATCGAGCTGCTCGAGGCGTCGGTGCACGCGTGGCGACACCGCGTGGCCTTCCGCTTCCACGAAGGAGAAGAGGAGTCGCGCTTCACGTACGGCGAAGTGCACCGGTACTCGTGCCGCGTCGGCAGCTTCCTGCTGAGTCTGGGCGTCAAGCCGCAGGAGCGCGTGATGCTGTTGTCCGAGAACCGGCCCGAGTGGCCCATCTCGTTCTTCGGCATTCTGCGCGCCGGCGCGACCTCGGTGCCCTGCGACAAGGAGCTGTCAGAGACCGAGCTCGTCAACATCGCGAAGCGCTCCGAGGCGAAGGTGCTGCTCGTCTCGGAGGAGATGCTCGAGAAGAAGCCGAACCTCGAGAAGCTGCTCACCGACGCGGGCCTGCCGACGAAGGTGCACACGCTGGCCGAGGCGATGTCGGGAGACGGCTCGAAGCCCGACGGCATCGGCGCGGTGAAGCGCTCGGCCTCGGCCGACGACGTGGCGTCGCTCATCTTCACCTCGGGCACCACGGGCATTCCGAAGGGCGTCGTGCTCACGCACCGCAACTTCACCTCGCTCGTCGCCAAGCTCGCCGGCGCGTTCGACATCGGCCTGGGTGACGGCGTGTTGTCGGTGCTGCCGCTGCATCACACGTTCGAGTTC
>JAEUJR010000987.1 GCA_016793585.1 Archangium sp. | reverse complement strand
CTGCTCACGGGCGTCACCGCCGCGCTGCTCTACCCACTGCTCGCGAAGATCGAGCCTGGCGAGCGCGTGGAGGGCGGGAGGTTCGTGTGATCAAGCTCGGGCAGAAGAGCGACGCGAAAGATCTCAAGGCGCGCGTCATCGGCGTCGGCGTCTTCTTCGTGGCCGGGCTGCTGGTGCTGTCGATCAACCTCTACCGGTTGATGGTGGTTCGCTACGAAGAGTTCAACGCGCTCTCGGTCGACAACCAGTTCAAGGACGTTCGGCTGCGCGCCCCACGCGGCCTCATTCGTGACCGCCGCGGAGAGGTGCTGGTCGACGCGCGCCCCAGCCTCGACGTCTTCATCACGCCGGCGTTCTGTCAGAAGTGCCCGGCCGAGGTGTTGCCGCGCCTCGCCGAGGTGTTGCAGTGGGACGAGGAGCAGCGCCTCAAGGTCGAGGCGATGGTGAAGGCCGCGCACGGGCCCCAGCGGTACCAGCCGCTGGTCGCCGCCGTCGACATCTCGCGTGACGAGTTCGATCAGCTGCTCGCGAAGCAGTTCCTGCTGCCGGGCGTCGATCTCGAGCCGGTTCCGCACCGCAGCTACCGGGCGGGCCCGACGCTCGCGCACATTCTCGGGTACATGAACGAGATCACGCAGGACGAGATCACCAAGCTCAACGGCATGGTCGAGCGCCCACCGTACGCGCTCGGCGACTACATCGGGCGACGCGGCGTCGAGCGCAGCTTCGAGCACGCCATTCGAGGCAACGACGGCTGGGTGAAGCACGTGGTGAACGCGCGTGGCGAGGTGATGCGTGACGTGCGCGGCAACATTCTGCGGGGCGGGCAGAGCGAGGCGCCGACGCCGGGAAAGAACGTGGTGCTGTCGCTCGACGCGCGGCTGCAGGCCGAAGCCGAGCGTGCGTTCCCCGGCACCGCGGGCGCCGTCATCGCGATGGAGACGAAGACCGGGTTCATTCGCGCCATGGTGAGCCGGCCCGCGTTCGACCCGAACGAGATGACGGGCCGTGTGTCTCCGAAGCGCCTCGCGCAGCTGAACCAGGACCCGCTGCAGCCGATGGTGTTCCGCGCGGGCGCCGAGCACTACCACCCGGGCTCGACGTTCAAGGTCGTCACGCTGCTGGCCGCGCTGCAGTCTGGCGTGATGACGCCGACGAGCACCGTGAACTGTTCAGGCGGTTACACGCTCGGCTCCCGTCGTTGGCGCTGCCACAACGAGCGCGGTCACGGCTCTGTCGACGCGAAGCGCGCGCTGCAGGTGAGCTGCGACACGTACTTCTACCGGTCGGCCGATCTCATGGGCATCGACCCCATCGCCAGCATGGGCCGGCTCTTCGGGCTCGGCGCCGTCGCCAACCTCGGCGTCGCGGCAGAGGTGCCTGGCGTGATGCCCGACAGCGCGTACCACCAGAAGTTCACGCCGGGCGGTTACACGAAGGGCATGGCGCTCAACACGGCCATCGGCCAGGGCGACGTGAACGTGACGCCGCTGCAGCTCGCGGTGCTGTACTCGGCCGTCGGCAACAAGGGGCACGTCTTTCAGCCGCAGATCGTCCAGCGCATCGAGTCGCCCGAAGGTCAGGTGGTGGAGTCGTTCGCCCCGAAGCAGGTGCGCGAGATCCCCATGACCGACGAGCAGTACAAGCTGATCATCGATGCCCTGGTGTCGGTGGTGAACGAGCCCGGCGGCACCGCGTTTCGCACGCGCTCGGCCGACTACACGATCGCGGGCAAGACGGGCACGGCGCAGGTCGCGAAGCTGGGCACCGTGCGCTTGAAGAAGGAGCAGATGGACTACTTCGAGCGCGACCACGCGTGGTTCGCCTCGTTCGCGCCGGCCGAAGACCCCGAGTTGACGGTGATCGTGCTGAACGAGCACGGTGGGCACGGCGGCAGTGACGCGGCTCCGACGGCGGCCGCCGTCTTCGCGAAGTACTTCGAGCTCAAGAAGGCCGACAGCTTCGCGCTCGGTGAAGAGTGGGTGCCGCCGAAGCCGCCCAAGCCGGTGTTCTTCTCGAAGCCGAACCCCGCCGCGCCACCCGACGTGAGCGACCCGGGCCTCGCGGGTGACGTGCCGCTCCCACCCGAGACGACCGTGCAGGCTCCGACCGGAGGCCCGCGATGATGGAGCTCTCGGCCGAACGTCGCAGCGTCTCGCAGATGCCGTGGCTGCTGTTGCTGACGGTGGTGCTCACCACGGCGGTCGGCATCTACAACCTCGCGAGCGCGTCACGGCCTCCCAGCTCACCGATGTGGGCGTCGCAGATCGCGTACTTCTTCATCGGCTCGGCCATCGCGGTGGTGGTCGCGTGGATCGACCCGAAGCTGCTCGAGCGGCTGGCGATTCCCATCTATCTGGTGAACCTCGGCGCGCTCGTCGCGCTGAAGTTCTTCGGGCACAAAGCCAAAGGCGCCGAGAGCTGGTTCATCGTCGGCCCCGTGCGCGTGCAGCCCGCCGAGTTCATGAAGATCGGCATGCTGCTGATGATGGCGAAGTACTTCCACGACGACTACCGGCCGCAGCAGCCGACATACGGGTTCTTGCGGCTCATTCCGCCGACCGTGATCGCGCTGATTCCCACGGCGCTCGTGCTCGTGCAGCCCGACCTCGGAACGGCCCTGATGATGGCGTTCACGACGGTGACGGTGCTCGTGTTCGCGCGGCCGAGCCTGCCAGTGTGGGTCGTCGCGGGCGTGCTGGCGATCGGCGCCGTCGGCGTGTTGTGGAACGACTACGTGCGCGTGCAGAACACCGAGCAGCGCTTCACGATCGTTCGCCACAAGCTCAAGAAGCATCAAGACGCGCGCATCACCGGCTGGCTCGACCCGACGAGCGATCTCAAAGGGTCGAACTACCACGCCATGCAGTCGAAGATCGCCGTGGGCTCGGGCGGGGTGAACGGCAAGGGGTGGATGGAAGGAACCCAGACGGGCCTGCGCTACCTGCCGGAGCAGCACACCGACTTCATCTTCAGCGTCTTCGCGGAAGAGCAGGGCTACTTGAAGTGCCTCGGCCTGTTGGTGCTGTACGCCGGCATTCTGCTCGCGGCCCTCGGGGTGGCGGCCGGTGCGAAGGAGCGCTTCGGCGCGTTCGTCGCCGTCGGCATCGCCGCGATGATCTTCTGGCAGGTGTTCGAGAACATCGGGATGGTGACGGGGTTGTTGCCCATCACCGGAATCACGTTGCCGCTCATGAGCTACGGCGGCAGCTCGATGGTGTCGGTGCTGATCGGCATTGGGCTGCTGATCAACATCAGCCTGAAGCGTCAGCGCAGCGGCCTTTGATCAGGTCGGCTCGTTCTTTCAGAACGCTTCGTCAGGGAGCTCCATCAGCGTCAGCGTGCTACCCGAGACGTGCTTCGGCAGCATCGCGAGGTTCGGCAACACCTCGCGCGAGAAGAACCGGGCCGAGGCCACCTTGCCGTCGTAGAACGCGGCGTCGTCGCCAGTCGCCGTCGGGCGCTTCGTGAGCGCCACCGCCGCGTGACGAATCAACAGCCAGCCGATGACGAGCTCGGCCAGCCCGAAAAGCAGCCGGTTGCCCTGCAGGCCTGCGTGGTACAGCGACTCACCGAGCTTCTCGAGCAGGTGCCCGAACGCCATCTCGACGTTGGTGAGCGCCTCGTTGAGGGCCTCGCGCTCCTTCGCCAGCGCGTCGCCGCCTTCGTTGGTCTCGATCGTCGTGCGAATGCGCCCCAGCAGGCCCTGCAGCGTCGCCCCGCCGTCCTTCGCGAGCTTGCGCAAGATGAGATCGAGCGCCTGAATGTGGGTCGTGCCCTCGTAGAGCGAGTCGATCTTCTGATCGCGCACGTACTGCTCCATCGGGTAGTCCTGCAGGTAGCCCGAGCCGCCGAGCGTCTGCAGCGAGACCGCGAGCAGCTCGTAGGCCTTCTCCGAGCAGTAGCCCTTGATGAGCGGCAGCATCAGATCGTTCAGCGCGTCAGCGGCCGCAGCGCGCTCGTCGTGGTGGCCACCGAGCAGCTCGACCTCGTCCTGCAACGACGCCGCGAAGAGAATCATCGCGCGCATGCCTTCGGCGTGGCTCTTCTGCAGCATCAACATGCGGCGCACGTCGGCGTGACGAATGATCGCGACCTTCTTCGCGTTCTTGTCGCGCGCGTTCATGAGATCGGGGCCCTGAATACGGTCCTTCGCGTAGGCGAGCGCGTTCAGGTACGCCGTCGAGAGCGTCGCCGCCGACTTGAGCCCCACCGCCATGCGCGCGTGCTCGATGACGTGGAACATCTGCTTGATGCCCTCGTGCACGTTGCCGACGAGCAGGCCGCGCGCGGGCTTGCCATCGCCGAAGGTCATCTCGCAGGTGGTGCTCGACTTGAGCCCCATCTTCTTCTCGAGGTTCGTGCAGAACACGCCGTTGCGCTCACCGAGCGAGCCGTCGGGGTTCACCCAGAACTTGGGCACGATGAACATCGACAGGCCCTTGGTGCCCCCGCCCGCGCCTTCGGGGCGCGCCAGCACGAGGTGCACGATGTTCTCGACCGCGTCGAAGTCGCCGTTGGTGATGAAGCGCTTGACGCCTTCGATCTCCCACACGTCGTCTTTGATGTGCTTCGCCTTCGCGCGCGCGTTGCCGACGTCACTGCCGGCGTCGGGCTCGGTCAGCACCATCGTGCCGCCCCAGCGCTTGTCGATCATCAGCTTGCCGAAGAGCGCCTTCTGCGACTCGGTCGCCGTGCGATCGATGACGCGCGGGAGCAGGTTGCCGAGGAAGTAGAACGCCAGCGGCGCGTTGGCGCCGAGCACCATCTCGAACGCGCCCCACGACAACGACGGCGGCGCGCCCACGCCCCCGAGGTGCGTGGGGATCTCGAGCTGATTGAGCCCGTTGTCGAAGTACGCGTGAAAGCTCTTCTTGAGCGACTCGGGCAGGGTGACGTTGCCCGTCTTCGTGTCGAGCACCGGCGCCTGGTGGTCGCCCGCCGAGAAGCTGGTCGCGAGCTGATCGACGCAGATCTGCTTGTAGCTCTCGAGCGTCTGCCGCGCGGTCTCTTCGTCGAGGTCGCCGAACGGCTTCTTGCCGAGCGACGTCTTCCCGATCTCGAGGAACTCGAAGAGGTTGAACAGCGTGTCACGAAGGTTGGGCTTGTAGTGGTTCGCGGAAGCGCTCATGGCGAGCGAGAGAAAGCACAGCCCGAACCACGCCGGAAGCCGGATTGCTGCCCTCGCGACCTCGCGCGCTACCCCGCGAGCAGCGCCTTGCCGCCCTCGAAGACGAACTGCACCGCGATGGCCGCGAGGATGAGCCCGAAGATGCGCTCGAGAATCGCGATGCCCGTCTGCTTGAGCACCCGCTTGACGAGGTTCGCGCTGCGCAGCAGCAGGTAGGTCGCGAAGAACGTGATCGCGATGCAGCCGATCACCACGCCGGCACCCATCCACTCCCCGCCGTACTGAGCCATCAACACCATCACGGTGGCGATCGCACCCGGGCCGGCGAGCAGCGGCATCGCGAGCGGAACGATGGCGATGTCCTCCTGCTCGGCGCCTTCTTTCGCTTCTTCAGGAGACGTCTTCGTCGCCGGGTGCTGCGCCCGCAACATGTCGAGCGCGGTCAGCATCAACAGCAACCCGCCCGCCACGCGAAACGCCGCGAGCGTCACTCCGAAGACCTTGAAGATCACCGTGCCGAAGAGCGCGAAGAAGATCAGCACGCCCATCGCAGTGACGCAGGCGCGCCTCGCCATCGCACGGCACTTCTCTGGCGGGTCGTTCGCCGTCATCGCGACGAACAGCGGCACGACCCCGATCGGATCGACGATGAACAACACCGCCGGCATCGCGATCAGAAAGGTGTTCAACATCGCATCACACGGAGAAGCGCAGCTTCCACACCACCGTGAACGCCTCGAGGAAGATCTTCCGGCTCATCTTCGACTGACCGACGCGACGGTCTTCGAACACGATGGGGATCTCCTTGACCGTGAAGCCCTTCTTCAGCGCGCGGTAGGTGAGCTCGATCTGAAAGCCGTACCCGCTCGACAACACCTCGGCCAGGTTGATGCCCTCGAGCACCCGCCGGTTGAAGCACTTGAAGCCGCCGGTGAGATCGCGAACCTTCACGCCCAGCACCGAGCGCGCGTACAGCGAGCCGCCCTGCGAGATCAGCTGCCGGCCCACGCCCCAGTTCACCGTGCCGCCGCCGGTGACGTAGCGGCTGCCCAGCACGAGATCGGTGCCCGACTGCGCCTCGTCGATCAGCTCCGGCAGGTAGCGCGGGTCGTGGCTGAAGTCGGCGTCCATCTCGATGATGAACTGGTAGCCGTGCTCGAGCGCCCACGAGAACGCGTGCAGGTACGCCCGCCCCAGCCCCTGCTTCTTCTCGCGGTGCAGCACGCGAAGGCGCGGCTCCTTCGCGGCGAGCTCGTCGGCGAGCTGCCCGGTGCCGTCGGGTGAGTTGTCATCGACGACGAGAATGTCGATGCGCGGGTCTGCCGCCAGCACCGCCGAGGTGATGGGGCCGAGGTTGTCGCGCTCGTTGTACGTCGGGATGATGACCAGAGCCGGGTTCATGACCGCGCGCGCATAGCGCACGCTGTGCCTGAGGGGAACCGTGGTAAGCCGCCCTTCGAATGGCTGAAACGCTCGGGCCGTACACCCTCGACAAACGAATCGGTGCTGGTGGAATGGCCGACGTCTTCCTGGCCCGTGGCCCCCGCGGCGTGTGCGTGATCAAACGCCCGCACCCACACCTCTGCGCGAACGAAGACTTCGTGCGCATGTTCCTCGACGAGGCCGCGATCCTCGCGAGCCTGCACCACCCGAACATCGCCGAGATCTTCGATCTCGGGCAGGTGAACGGCGTCTTCTACCTGGCGATGGAGTACGTGCCGGGCTTCGACCTGATGACGATCAGCCTCGAGCACGAGCGTCAGGGCGAGCTCATGGCGCCCGAGCTGTGCGCGCGCATCATCGCCGACGTCGCCGGGGCCCTGCACTCGGCCCACGAGGCGAAGCACCCGAAGACGGGTCAGGCGCTCAACCTCATTCACCGAGACGTCACGCCGCACAACGTGCTGCTCTCGACGACGGGCGTGGTGAAGCTGATCGACTTCGGCGTCGCGCGCGCCGCGACCGCTACGCACCGCACGCAGGCCGGCCTCGTGAAGGGCAAGTACCCGTACATGGCGCCCGAGCAGATCACCGGGCAGGACATCGATCGCCGCGTCGACGTCTACGCGCTGGGCCTCGTGCTCTACGAGCTGCTCACCAACACGCGCGCCATCGCCGGCAACACCGAGGTCGAGCAGATCGACAACGCGCGCGCGTCGCGCATTCGGCCCATCGAGCAGCTGCGCCCGAACCTGCCGATGCCCCTGCGCCAGATCCTGGCGAGCTGCGTGCACCCCGATCGTGACGGCCGCTACCCCACCGCGCTCGCGCTCAAGGAAGATCTCGAGAAGTACCTGCGCTTCGTCGGTCAGCCCATCGGTCAGGAAGATCTGCTGCGGCTCTTCCGCGTGGTGGCCGCCGAGGTCGCACACCTCGAGCCCGGAACACCGCCGCAGCTCTCGCCCGCCGAGGCCCAGCACACCTGGTCTGGCGCGCGCACCGAACAAGAGATTCCGTCGGACCCGGGGGCCGCAGCGGCAGGGCAGGAGGAGCTCGGCTTCGCGCCGACCGCGCCGTCTTTGCGGGTGCCCGCGATTCCTTCGTTGCCGCCTCCGCCGGTGCCGTCTCAGGTCGCCCACGGGCCGACCGAGCCGCAGATCAAGGCGACCCCGGCCGTGCCCCTGCCTTCCTCGAAGCAGTCGACCGCGATCATCGGCGACCGTCGTCAGGTGAAAGAGGCGATCGAGGGCGAGGTCGACACCATTCCTGCGCCTCCTGCGAAGAGGCTGGTGAACTGGGTGGTGCTGGCGAGCCTCTCGCTCATCGCGATCGTCGCGGGTGTGCTGCTCCTCAAGCCCGCTGACCCGGTCACGAACACCACGCCAGACGCGGGCGCGACGATCACGCCACCGCCGATCGCCGTCGTCGATGCCGGCGCTTCCGAGGTCGTCACCCCTGACGAACCCGAAGACGCAGGGCCGACGACGATCGTCGAGGCTCCGACCGTCGACGCTGGCGAAACGCACGACGAACGCGCGGCGGTGGTGCGCGTCACCTCAGACATCCCCATGCAGATCACGGCTGATGGGCACAAGTGGGGCCCGGCTCCGGTGACCCTCGAGCTCTCCGCCGGCAAACACCTGATTCAGGGCCGGAACGGCGAGTTCTTCTGCACGAAGTCGCTCGAGCTCGAGCTGCCCGCTGGCGCGAATGAAGAGGTGAAGTTCCAGAGTCCCCGCGCGAAGGTGACCTTGAAGGTCGAGCCTGGCGGAGAGTTCTCCGTCAACGGACGAAAGCTCCAGGGCTTCTCGGCTTTGAAGGAGGTCACCCTCTGCGAGGGGACCTACACCGTCAAAGCGAACTTCGGTGCCCTGGAGCGGAAGAAGACCATTCAGGTGACGGCCGGAAACGCGATGGACGTCACCTTCGAACGGTTCCAGTGACTCAGATCTTCTGGCCCGTGTAGGCGAGCATGGCGGTGCTGTTCTGCGTCTGCCCGCCGCCCGTCTGCGAGATGGTCAGGGTGAGGTTGAGCGTCAGCGAGGTGCTGGTGATGCTGCCAGTGCCCGAGGTGAGCGAGGTGCTGCTCATTCCCGAGGTCTCGGTGATGCTCTGCGTCTGACCGCCGGCGAACGTGAGCGCGTCTCCGTTCTTCGTCGCGGTCAGCGCCAGGCCCGTCGACTCGAACACGAGCTGGTTGGGGTCGGAGCTCGCGAACACCGTCACGATGTCGCCCGTGATGGTCTTGGTGGAGCTCTGCCCACCGCTCGAGACGGTCTGGGTCGTCGAGCCTCGGTACACGCCCACGGGGTTGCTGCACGCCGACAGCGCGAGAACTGCGAGCACCACAGCCGAACGGAAAATGGTCGAGAGGGTCATGGCGCGATGAAAAGCAGAGGAATCACGAGCCCGCAACTTCCTTCGCAGGCGCCTCCACGAGCCGCGCCAGCACCCGCTCGGCCACGCGGGCCGCCGCTCCCGTCGCGCCGAGTGACGCGCGCACCTCGTCGAGCCCGCTGAGACAGGCCTCACGCGCGGGCCCGCTCCACAACGCCTCGAGCTCGGCCATCACCTTCGGCACCGTCACGTCGCCCTGCAGCAGCTCGGGCACCACCCGCTTCTTCGCGAGCAGGTTCACCAGACAGAAGAAGGGAATGCGCACCAGCGCCTTGCCCACCGCGTAGGTGAGCGGAGAGACGCGGTAGATGGTGACGAACGGCCGCCGCATGAGCCCGGCCTCGAGCGTCGCCGTGCCCGAGGCGACGAGCCCGACGTCACACGCCCCCACCACCTCGGGCGCACGACCGTCGATCAACGTCACCTCCACACCTTCGAACGCTGCGCTCACGAGGGCCTTCGGCAGGCCCGGAGCGACCGGCACGACCACCTGCAACCCGGGGTGCGCCTCGGCCTCGGCCCTCGCCACCTCGCGCATCAGCGCTCCGAGACGGGCGATCTCCGAGCGACGACTCCCCGGCAGCACCGCCAGCACCGGCCGCGACTCGTCGAGCCCCAGCGCGCGCCGGAAGTGCGCCGGCTCGTTCACTGGCGGAACCTGATCGAGCACCGGGCTGCCGACGTACGTCGCGTTCACGCCACGCTCGCGCAGGAACGGCTCTTCGAACGGCAGAATGCAGCACAGCTCGTCGACCAGCCTGCCGATGCGTCTGGCCCGCCCTTCACGCCACGCCCAGATCATCGGCGCCACGAAGTAGACGACGGGTATGCCCAGTGCCTTGAGCCGCTCGGCCAGCCGCAGGTTGAAGTCGGGCACGTCGATCAGCAGCGCGACCGCGGGCCGCCGCTCCTTCGCGGTGCGCTCCAGATCGCCGAGCACTCTGAGAATGCGCGGAATCTTCGGCAGCACCTCGGCGATGCCCATCACCGAGATCTCGTGCGCGCCGTGAATCACCTCGAGCCCGGCGGCCTCGAGCTTCGGCCCACCCATGCCGAAGAACGCCAACTCGGGCCGCTTCGCCTTCATCGCGCGCACGACGTCGGCGCCGTGGCCGTCACCTGAGGCTTCTCCTGCGACCACGAGAACGCTGGGCGGCTTCACGCGGGCGATTGTGTACAGTGCCGCGGCCCGTGTCGTCATCTCCACTCGTCGGCTCGATGCTGAAGCTGCTCGCGCTCGGCCGCCCGCATCGGTCGCTGTTGGGCATCGCTTTCGTCTGCATGGGCCTCGTCGGCGTGACGACCGGCGCGTACGCGTTTCTCATGGGGCCGGCGCTGCGGTTCCTGCTCACTGGCGGCACCGAGGGCCTCGGGCTGCTCGCCAGGCTCGTGCCCGAGCTCGCCTCGTGGCCACGTGAGAGGGTCTTGCTCGTGTTGCCGGTCGTCGTGGTGATCGTCGGCGCGATCAAGGGCGTCGGCTACCTCGGCCAGTTCTACTTCGTCGGGCTCTTCGGTCAGCAGGTGGTGAAGGATCTGCGGCGCAGCGTCTTCGAACGAATGCTCGCGTTGTCTCCCGGGCAGCGGGCGCGATTACTCACGGGCGATCTCTTGAGCCGCTTCACGGCCGACGTCGCCGCGGTCGAGCAGGCCGCCACGTACACGGTCGCTTCGTGGCTGCGCGACACGTTGCAGATCGTGATCCTCGCGGCGGTCGCGGTGGCGCTCTCGTGGAAGCTCGCGTTGCTCACGTTGATCGCGGTGCCGATCGCCGTGGTTCCCGCGTCGCGGCTCACGCGCGCGTTGATGGCGCGAACACGTGAAGGCCAGACCGCCCTCGGCGCGCTCGCAGGCCAGGTGCAGGAGGGGCTCGGTGCGCTGCGCGCGATCCAGGCGTTCAACGCCGAGGTGGCCGAGTCGCATCGGTTCGATCGACGCACCGCCGACGCGCAGGTGTCGCTGTCGCGTGCGGCGTGGGCTCGCGCGGCGGTCCCCGGGGTGATGGAGATCCTCGCGTCGGTCGCCATCGCCGGCACCCTCGGCTGGGCCGCGTCGTCTGGCGCCGTCGAGCCCGAAGCCCTCGTCTCGTTTCTGGGCGCCGTGATTCTGCTCTACCAGCCCGCGAAGGATCTCGGCCGCGTGAGCCAGTTCGCGATCACGGCGGGCGTCGCGATGGAGCGGCTCGAGGCCGTGCTCTCGTTGCCGAGCTCGGTGCCCTTCGTCGCTGGGGCTCCCGATGTTCAGCAGCTCGAGCGCTCGATCGAGCTCGAAGACCTCACCTTTCGATGGGCCGATCGCCCCGTGCTGAACGGCGCGACGTTCTCGATCGAAGCGGGTCGGGTGACCGCGCTGGTCGGTGAGAGCGGGAGCGGCAAGAGCACCCTCACCGCAGTGTTGCTGCGCTTCGAACAGGCGAGCGGCGGTCGGTATCTCATCGACGGGGTCGACGTGACGCAGCGGTCGATCTCGAGCGTGCGCGGCCAGTTCGCGCTCGTCACGCAAGAGGCGCTGCTCTTCTCTGCGTCGGTGCGCGCGAACCTGCTGGTGGGTCGGCCTCAGGCGACCGCGCAGGAGCTCGAAGACGCCTGTCGCACGGCCCAGGCGTGGGACTTCATCGTCGCGCTGCCGCAGGGCCTCGAGACGCCCATCGGCGAGCGGGGCGTGACGCTGTCGGGAGGCCAGAAGCAACGGCTCGCGCTGGCCCGCGCCCTCGTGAGCCGGGCTCCCGTGCTGGTGCTCGACGAGGCCACGTCGAACCTCGACCCCGAGAGCGAGCGCGAGGTGCAGGCCGCGTTGGAGCGCGTGCTGCCCGGCCACACCGCGCTCGTCATCGCCCACCGGCTCGCGACCATTCAGAAGGCCGATCGCATCGTCGTGCTCGAGCAGGGCAGGGTGGTGGAGCAGGGCACGCACGCCGAGTTGCTCGCGCTCAACGGCACCTACTCGAAGCTCTGGCGCGCACAGACGCAGGGCTCGTAACCGTCGGTTTCCGTGCTAGGCGCACGCGGTCGATGCGGCTGCTCTACGTCATCGCGACCTGGGTCGCGTTCGCGTTCCTCTTTCCAGTGCTCGCGCTGATGAAGAAGACGCGTGAGGGCCTGCTTCAGCGCTTCGGCTTCTACTCGCAAGGCGTCATTCCTGCCGGGGGCTCACCGCGCATCTGGCTCCATGGCGCCAGCGCCGGCGATCTGCTCGCGCTCAGCCCGATGATCGATCGCCTGCGCGCCAGGTTCCCCGAGGCGAAGGTGATCATCTCGACGATCACCAACACCGGGGCGCTGATGGCCCGTGAGCGGCTTTCGAAGAAGATCGACGCCATCGTCTACGCCCCGTGGGACCTGTTCGGTGCGAGCCGCCGCGCCGTACGCGCGCTGAAGCCTGATCTGCTCGTGCTCGAGTACACCGAGATCTGGCCGAACCTGATCAGGGCCGCGCACTCGTCTGGCGCCCGCCTGGCGCTCACCAACGGCCGGTTCTCGGCTGATCACCTCGGCCGCTATCGTGCGTTCTTCACGCTGATCGAGAACCCGCTCGAAGACATCGATCTCTTCCTCATGCGCGAGCAGGACGAGGCCGACCGGGTGCTGTCGCTGGGCGCCGCGCCCGCGCGGGTGCAGATCACGGGCAACACGAAGTTCGACGCGTTGGTGCCCTCGAGTGAAGCCGCCGAAGATCATGCGCTGAAGACGGCCCTCGGCTTGAACGCCGCAGGCCGGGTGTGGATTGCCGGGAGCACGCACGAGGGCGAAGAAGAGCTGCTGCTCGGCGTGTACAAACGCCTCATCGTCGAGGTCCCTGATCTTCGCCTCGTGATCGCGCCGCGGTACATCGATCGGGCGCCACGCGTGTTGTCGTTGATCGAGGCGGCCGGGCTGCACGGCGGGCTTCGCTCGGCGGGAAACCCGCAGGGCGCTCCGGTCGTGGTGCTCGACAGCATCGGCGAGCTCGCGCGCGCCTACCGATTGGCCACCGTCGTCTTCGTCGGAGGCTCGTTCATCACGCGCGGCGGGCAGAACATTCTCGAGCCCGCGGCGCAGGGGCGGCCCGTGCTCTTCGGCCCTCACATGGAGAACTTCCGCGACTCCGTTGGCGTGCTCGTGGGCCGCGGCGGGCTGCAGGTGAAGGACCCCGACAACCTCTTCAAGGTGCTCTCGGAGCTCTTCTCGCGGCCAGAGACGATCGAGTCGCTCGGTGAGCTCGCGCGCAAGGCCGTTCGGCAGGTCTCGGGTGCCAGCGATCGCAACGTCGAGGCGATGGCGAAGCTGCTCGCGGAGCGAACGTCATGACTCGCACGGAGCTGCTGCGATGAAGGTGCTCCACCTGCTCGCCTCGCCCTTCTTCAGCGGTCCGGCCGAGTCGTTGGCGCAGCTGGCGCTCGCCCAACGCGCCCTCGGTCATGAGGTCTCGGTCGCCGTCGATCGCAAACGCACCTCGACCGACGCCGAAGAGCTCGCGGTGCCACGGCTGCAGTCGCTCGGCCTGCTCGCCGACCTCGGCCTCGAGCTGTCGGTGAAGTCCTCTCCGCTCGCCGTCGCGAAGGACATCAAGACGCTGAAGGGCCTCTCGGTCGACGTGGTGCACTGCCACTTCAGTCACGATCACCTGCTCGCGCGCTGGGGCCGGCCGCGAGGGGCGAAGCTGATCCGCTCCATTCACGCGCCACGCTCCGTTCGCCGTTTCATGCCAGTCGCCGACGGGTGGACCGTGCCGTTCGACGCCCTCGCGAGGTCGTTCTCCCGCGTCATGGTGCTGCCTCCGGTGGTCGACTCGAAGTTCATGCCGCCCGCTTCGAGAGCCGAGCTGCGCCGCCAGCTCGAGCTGCCCGACGTTCCGCTCGTCGGCATGATCTCGACGTTTCAGTCGTCGCGCCGACACGATCTCGGAATCGCCGCGTTCGAGCAGCTTATTCGCCGCCGGCCCGAAGCCCAGCTCGCGCTGATCGGAGACGGCGAGCTGCTGCCCGTCGTCAAGGCGCTCGTGAAGTCGAAGGGCCTGTCGGCGCGCGTGCACTTCGTCGGCTACCAGCGCGGCGAAGCGTTCGTGCGCTGGCTGCAGGCGCTCGACGAGGTGTGGATTCTGGGGCTCGGGAACGACTTCTCGGCCAGAGCCGCGGCGCAGGCTCGTGCGTGCAGCGTTCGGGTCGTCGGCGTCGACGAAGGCGCGCTGCCTCGATTCTCCGACGTGATCGTCGAACGAACTCCCGAAGCCGTCGCGCTGGCCGCGCTCCAGTCCGAGCGTCGGCAGGTTCTGCTCGAGTCCCAAAGCGACATCGCGCAGCGCGTGCTCGAGCTCTACGGAGCGACGACATGAGCGAACTCAGGCCACGCCTTCGCGAAGGTGCGGCAGCGCCTCTGGCTCGTTCATGCGTTCATGAGCGCTGTGGTGCCCGATGGGGCGTTGCCCAGCGCTCAGCGATCGCTGGAGCGACCGCATGAGCGCCATCGATCGCCTCTGGTACGGAGAGGCGCTCCCGCTCGAGCGCGCACTTGCGACCATCACGCTCGGTCCGGCGTCGCTCGTGTACGGCGCCATCGGCGCGACCCGCAACGCGCTCTTCGACGCGGGCCTGCTCCACACGCATCGCATCAGCGGCGCTCAGGTGATCTCCGTGGGGAATCTGGTTGTCGGCGGCTCCGGCAAGACGCCGCTCGTCATCTTCCTCTCGAAGTGGGGGCTCGCGGCAGGTCGCAAGGTCGCAGTGCTCACGCGTGGCTACGGCCGGGCTGGGCGCGCGCCTCTTCAATTCGACGGCAGCTCGCTTCCTCCCGAGCCCGAGTGCGGAGACGAGCCCCGGCTGATCGCGCGCTCGTCGGGCGCGACCGTCTTTGTCGACGCCGATCGGGTGGCAGCTGCCAGACGCGCCGTCGCCGCGGGCTTTGACACGTTGATCCTCGACGATGGCTTCCAGCACCGCCGCCTTGCGCGCGACGTCGACGTTCTGATCCGGGTGCCTGAAGCGTCGACAGCCGTTCTTCCGCTCGGGCCTGCTCGTGAATTCTCGAGTGGTGCGCGTCGTGCCACGGTCGTCTGGAACGGGCAGGGCGGCGGCGACCCGACGGGAGCGCTCGTGGTGCGTGGCCTCCGCAACGGTCCCTCGTCGCTGCGGAATCAGCGCGTCGTCGCCGTCGCGGGCATCGCCCGCCCAAAGCGGTTCTTCGACACCCTCGAAGGCCTGGGCGCAGAGCTGGTCGTCACCGAGCGATTTCCCGATCACCACCGCTTCACGAAGGCCGAGCTCGAGCGCATTCGGGCCCACGCCGAACGCACGCAGTCGATCGTCGTCACCACCGAGAAAGACGCCGAGCGGCTGCCCGAGGGCTTTGGCGCGACGGTGGTCCAGACCGCGCTCGCGGTGACGCAGGGCCTCGAGACGCTCGCACGCGCGGTCGGCTGGCCTTCTGCTTGTGCCCCTGTTCCCTCGGTGGGAGAAGCCGCGCCGTGAGCAGGCTGGCCATGTTCCCGAAGGTGCGCGTCGTGGTGCTCGGTGATCTCGTCGCCGACCACTATCTCTACGGGCAGACCGAGCGCATCAGCCGCGAGGCGCCGGTGCTGATCGTTCGCCACGAGCGCGACGAGGTGAAGCTCGGTGGAGGCGCCAACGCCGCTGCCAACGCCCGCTCCCTCGGCGGCCGGGTCACCGCCGTCGGCATGCTGGGCAGCGACGAGACCGGCCGGGCGATGCGCTCGCTGTTCAAGGCGCAGGGCATTCACGTCGAGGCGGTCTCTGGCCGGGGCGTGCGCACCGAGACGAAGATGCGAATCCTCGCGGGGGGGTTGAGCACGTCGCGTCAGCAGATGCTGCGGGTCGATCGTGGCGCCACGGGGCCGCTGCCCGAGTCGGTGCGAAGAGGGCTGGCCGCGCGCCTCGAGCAGGTCGCCGGCGAGGCCGACGTGATCGTCGTCTCAGACTATGGCGCCGGCGTGGTGTGCGACGAGACGAGGGCGGTCGTGCGCTCGCTCGCGAAACACGGAGCCATCGTCTGCGTCGACTCCCGCTTCGCCCTTGCGGAGTTCCAGGGGGTGACCGTCTGCAAGCCGAACGAGCCCGAGCTCGCTTCGATCACCGGGCTTCCGGTGCGCACCGACGCCGACGTCGATGCCGCCGCGAACGCGGCGCTCCTGAAGCTCGGCAGTCAGGTGCTGCTCGTGACGCGCGGCCGAAAGGGCATGGTCGTCTACCAGCGCAGTCAGAAGCCGGTCCGGCTCCCCGTGCACGGTCCGGAAGACGCGGTCGACGTCACGGGCGCCGGAGACACGGTGATCGCGACCTTCGCACTGGCCGTCGGCGCCGGCGCTTCCTTCGTCGAAGCCGCGCGGCTCGCCAACGTCGCAGGCGGCATCGTGGTGCAGAAGCCCGGCACGGCCACCGTCACCCGCCCCGAGCTCTCCCGGGAGCTGGCCCGATGAGCAAGCGGGTCTCGCTCGAGCAGGCGGCCGTGCTCGCGAGCCAGTGGCGCTCCGAAGGAATGACGGTGGCGCTCGCCAACGGCGTCTTCGATCTCCTCCACGTCGGGCATGTGCGCTACCTGCAGGGCGCGAAGGCGATGGCTGATCGGTTGGTGGTGGCGGTGAACTCCGATGCCTCGACCCGCGCGGTGAAGGGGCCCAGTCGCCCTGTGATCTGCGAGAGCGAGCGCGCCGAGCTGCTCGAGGCGTTGAGCTGCACCGACGCGGTCCTCATCTTCTCCGAGCCTGACGTGCGCGCGGTGCTGCGGGCCATTCGCCCCAACCTGCACGTGAAGGGCACCGACTACACCCCCGAGAGCATTCCCGAGCGGGCCGAGGTCGAGGCCTGGGGAGGGCGGGTGGCCGTCGCCGGAGACCCCAAAGACCACAGCACCAGCGAGCTGGTGAAGAAGCTCGCTGGTGAAGAAGCTCGGTCGTTGAGTTGATCAGCGGGCGCGATGCGCCTACGCAGCCTTCATGCTTCGGAGCATGACGGGTTTCGGGACGGGGCGCGGGGTCGCCGGAGACGAAGAAGTCGTCGTCGAGGTGAAGTCGGTCAACCACAAGTTCTGCGAGGTGAAGGTGAGGCTCCCCAGAGAGCTCGCCGCCCTCGAGACGGCACTGGTCAGGCGCATCAAAGACAGAGTGGCCCGTGGGTCGCTCGACGTGACGGTGAAACGGTCGAGCCGTGGCGCCGTCGGGCTCGTGCCCGTCGTCGACGCGGGCCTCGCGAAGGAATACCGCCGGGCGTTCGCCGAGCTCGCGGCCGCAACGGGCGTTCCTGACACGACGACCGTGAAGGAACTCGCCGGCCTCCCCAACGTGCTCAAGCTCGAAGAACCTGCGGTCGACCTCGCGAAGGTCTCGACGGCGCTCGACTCGGCCGTCGATCAGTCGCTGGCGGCGCTCGAAGTCATGCGGACGACTGAGGGGCGCGCCATC
>JAEUJR010000982.1 GCA_016793585.1 Archangium sp. | reverse complement strand
CGATTGCATCGCCGCCACGACCGTCACCGTCAGCGATCGCGGGCTGCGGTGGGGCCTGCTGGCCGACCGGTTCGGGAAGGTTCCGTGAGCGGAGCTCCGGTGTCGTCTGCAGCAGCGCCCGCTGGTGGGCCACGCGCCAATGCGCCCGGAGCGACGTTCGCGCTCGTCGTGCTGACGGCGATGAACCTGCTCAACTACGTCGATCGCTGGGTACCCTCGGCGGTGAAGTCGCTCTTCAAAGAAGACCTGCAGCTCTCGGACGCCGAGACGAGCTGGCCGCTCACCGCGTTCATCTTCGTCTACATGATCGCGAGCCCGATCTTCGGAGCGCTCGCCGAGACGAAGAACCGCCGCGTGTTGATCGCCATCGGCGTCGCCGCGTGGTCGATCGCCACCGCCGCGGCGGGGCTCTCGGTCGGCTTCTGGTCGCTGATGGTGACGCGTGCCCTGGTGGGCATCGGCGAAGCCGCGTACGCGACGCTGGCGCCCTCGCTGCTCGCCGACTTCTTCCCGCCCGAGAAGCGCAACAAGGCCTTCACCATCTTCTACGTCGCCATTCCGGTCGGCTCGGCGCTCGGCTTCGCCATCGGTGGAGCCCTCGGGGCCGCGCACGGCTGGCGAACCGCGTTCTATGCGGTCGGGCTTCCCGGGCTCGCCATCGCGGCGGTCGCGCTCTTCATGAAAGACCCCGTGCGAGGCGCCTTCGACGACGCTCCGCCACGCCAGGTCTCGTTTCCCGACGCGATTCGGCTGCTGTTGAAGAACCCCGTCTATCTGGTCACCGTCGCCGGCTACACGCTCGTCACCTTCGCGACGGGCGGCATTGGCGATTGGTTCGCCGAGTTCCTGCACCGGGTGCGTGGCATGGAGCTCGAGAAGGCCACGCTCGCCATCGGCGCCTCGGCGATCATCGGAGGGCTGCTCGGCACGTCACTCGGTGGCGTCGTCGCCGATCGCCTCGTGGGCGTGACACGTCAGCCGTACCTCGCCGTGTCGGGCGTCTTCATGGTGCCCGCGACCCTGCTCGTCTGCCTCGCGCTCTTCGTCTTTCAGGATCCCACGTGGGTGATCGCCTCGGTCATCGCCGCGCAGGTCTTCGTGTGGGCGTACAACGCGCCGGTGAACGCGCTGCTGGTGAACAGCGTCGAGCCCAGCCTTCGGGCACGTGCGTTCGGCATCTCGATTCTGTGCATTCACGCGCTGGGTGACGCGGTGTCTCCGCCCATCATCGGCAGCATCTCGGATCACACCGGCAGCCTGATCGGCGCGCTGGTGATCGTGCCCGTGACGCTCGCGCTCGGAGGGTTGATCTGGATCGTCGGGTGGAGACGCCTCGCCGAGAAGCCCGCTTAGGTGCCTTCGGCGTCGTCGAGCCTGGGCTTGATCTCCTGCACCAGGCCCTGAATCTCTTCCTGCAAACGCTCGCCGTGGAACAGCAGGTGCTGACGCAGTCGTGAGCGGTTCCCCATGCGCAGGAACGCCATCGCGTCGTTGATCGCAGCCCTGCGCCGCTCGAGGAAGTAGCGTGTGAAGAGCGCGAGCGGCAACGCGCCGGCCAGCGCCACCACGAGCCCCACCGTTCCCGCGAGGTACCAGCCCGCGACCGTCAGCAGGGTCCACCACAGCGGCACCATCAACAGCGCCGAGACGAACTTGAGCGTCGCGACGCGGTCCTTCGACACGGGCGCGAGCATCGCCAGCATTCGCAGGAACATGAACGGCGCGAAGAAGAGCACCACCCCGAGCGCGAAGAGCGGGAAGCCCAGCAGAATCGCGCCGAGGTTTCGCAGCACGAACATCGCCACGTGCTGCCCGCGGTACTTCACCTGCAGATCGCCCGGCTGCGCGTTGATCATCTCGAGCCGCGCCCGGAACGAAAGAATGTCTTCTTTGATGTCGTCGAACCGATCGGGCTGCTCGTTGCGAAGCAGCGACGCGCCCTTCGAGAAGAGGCGCAGGCGATCGTTGTCCTTCTCGCGAAACCCGTTCTTCAGCGCGAAGAGCTGATCGGCGGTCTCGATGAGGCCGAGATCCTCCCAGTCCTCCAGGTTGAGCGTCACCGAGCGCATGGCGTCGCCGACCCGATCGGTGAGCGCGCGCACCCACTCCTGCTCGGCCTCGGGCGTGAGCGTGCCCACCGCCTCGACGAGCAGGGCCTGGCCGACCTCGATGTGCACGCGGCTCTTGAAGCGGTGCTTCTGCTCGTAGGTGAGCCCGATGGGGATGATGCGCATCGC